>JAUXIK010000114.1 GCA_030620995.1 Candidatus Aegiribacteria sp. | reverse complement strand
GTGAAAGCTACTAGTGAGCTGTCAGCTACTGTTGTATGAATCGGAACCGGACTTGAGATGATAAGGAAGAATAGAATGGAATACATTACATACCTCCAGATGAACGAAAATCATTCAATAATTGCATCATTTTAATGGTATGAGAATGGTTAATGGATGTCAAGGGGAGTGATTGAGGAAAGCTTATACAGTATGTACCAATGGATCTGTTCATATTGTGTAGCCTGTTATAATCCTCCGCTGATTACCTGAGTATTACCAGCCTTCTTGAAGTCACACTTTCAGCTGAAAATCGGAGGAAGTATATACCCGGCTCAAGATCGGAGACATTCAGGTTCAATGTAGCGTTTATCGGGGATGCCCCGCTTGTTTCGAGAACAAGTCTTCCACAGATGTTGTACAGGCCAAGTGTCCAGTCCTGCTGATCTTCCGAGAACAGATGAACATTGACGGCTTCATGTGAAGGATTGGGGAAGGGATAACCTATTGGTGAAACTGGTATAGGGGATCCATCTGAAAGCCCCGTATATCCTGTGTAGGCTCCTTCAATTGTGATATCGTCAATAAAGAAGCCAATCCCTGTATCACCGTCATTGTCTGTCTTGAACCGGAACTCAACCTGAATGCCGGTACCCGCTTCATACATGGAGAGATCATATGAATAAGGCACCCAGCCTGTTCCGATTCCTTTTCCATACGAACCCAGAGCCCCGCCTGACCCTATGAAAGCAAGAGTATCCGCGGTACTTGAATCGAGGTCATGAATAATCAGGTAGATGCCGTCACTGCCATAGATTGCCACATCAAAAGTGGTCCAGAACTCAACTGAAGCCTCCGGTGCCAGTATCAGCTCGGGGGAGAGCAGTCCGCAGTTCATGTTATTCACATAGCCGCCCGCATCACCACAGTGCCACGAATGACTGGGTGAATGACTCTCGGAGTCTGTGATATTCCACATGTCATTCGTTCCCGAATGCGTCCAGCCGGCAATGCCCGATTCGACATCATTTGAAATACCTGTTTCTCCTACAGTAAGTCTCAGAGTATCCACTGTAGCGTATCCTGTGGTCTCCGAAAGAATATCAAAGTAAAACCATGGGAAAGACGGGGAAGGAGCGCTGGCGGAAAGCTCGCATACGAATGAGAGTGTTCTCGTACTGTCTTCAGGAATAGAATCAACCCAGGCTGAATCCTCCGGCCAGGATACCCACGTTGGGTATTCAGTCATCTGCACGGTTACATCGCCTGCGGTCAGGAGTCCCAGATTAGCGATATTGACATCCAGCTGGAATGTTTCTCCAGGTTCCGGTATCCCGTTCGCGTTTCCACCCGCTTCGTCATCAACAGAATACGTTGTGAAGTAAAGACCGGGAGCATAGACCAGAAGAGGTATGGAGATATCCCAGGTGCCCTGGCTGGAAACAAGCTGCCCGTTAAGTGTTACGACTGAACCGGTTTCAGAGGAACCGTTCACGTTAAGTGCCAGGAGGGGGGATCCAGTCGATTCACTTCCTGCCGGAATACCGCCAAAGGAACTTGAACTCTGGGTCAGAGTTGCGGGACCGCTTATGGAAGTAATGTTGATCACAACATCTGTAAGACCCTCATTACCCTGGTTCAGGAGTGTAATATCAAGATCAGCAGAGCATCCGGGGGAGAGGTGTCCTAAGCCTGCCGTGTCGTCTACAAGCAATTGAGAAATGACGGGGTCCGGTCCAGAAGCCTGTTCAATAATAAGTGATGTTCTTCTGATTCCAGATCCTGTAACGGTCACAGTAATGTTTCCAATAACAGGTTCGGAAAAGAGGAAATCCACATGACCTGTTGCATCGAGTTCTACAGCATTCCAGTAGTTCCCATCGTCATGAACACAGACTGTCAATCCCTCTGGATCGACTGTTATGACCTGCACAGGGAAGATTGAGGTATTGGAAGTAACGATTTCCGGACACAGTACTTCAATCGGAAGAGGATATGCTCTGTACGGTCTGAAGGAGGGGTCACCCAGAAGGTTAACATCGTACTGATGCCATCTGTACACGTTCTCCCACTGGCTGTATGGAATAAAATACTCTTTAGTGTATGCCAGCAGTTCCCCAAGGGTTAGAGTCCAGTTACTGTAAAGGTAATCAAAGAAAAGCTGATCGAGGGCATCGGAATAACCGTAAAGGGGATTACCCGGAGAACCCCATCCATAACTGGAGTTGCCGATAAAAGCGACACCTCCCCCGGAAGAATTCGTAATGAAATGTTCAGCGATTGCGTCAAAATCGAATGCGGCGCTCCAGCAGCCGATCGAGTACATTACCGCAGTAAATCTTCCATCCGAATTGATGGCGTCCATATCTTCGGAATACAGGTAACCATCGCCCACTCCAAGGCATGAATACCATGCATGTCCGTCATGATTGACGAAATTCTGTCCTGCGTTAAATGCTGCCATTGCAGTTGACGGATTCTCGTTTCCAAGGGCTTGATAGAGCTTTGTGATGTTAAGATAATCAGGCAGAAACTGTTCATCGATGTAATCCTTGCTCTCCGCGGAATTTGTGTAAGGATTAGTCCATAGAACTTCGGCAAGAAACAGAACATCCTGATAGAAATCATCTTTGAAGCAGTCTTCGTACGCGGCGATGTTGTCCACGAATGTCTGGGCTTCAGTCGCGTTCTCAACCGTTGCTCTTCCAACGAAGATGTCCGGATGCAGGTCGATCTCATCGGCTGTTTCGCCGAAGATATCATTCAGATTGGCGTCCCAGGTTCCGTCCAGGTCGGAGAAGTACAGATCACAGGGCAGGCTGTCCTCGCGGCCGGGGTAAAAACCTCCCTCACAGGTCATCGCGTAAGCGAATCTTAACGGTACTAAGTTCGTATCTCCACCAAGCAGGAGAAAATCAAGACCGTTTGCGAGATAGTAATTCTTAACGAAATTGCGGAGTTTTTCAGCGTTGTCTCTTCCGGAGGACATGGAATAGATAACGTTCATGGTTATGACCTCGGTAAGAATACCCTGGTCAGTTCTTCGATCAGCAAGCTGTTCGAAAATCGTTTCAAGTGATGAGTCGGTAACTATAAGCATTCTCTTAAACTCATCATCTTTGGCTCCTGAGCAGAATGGTCTTTCCTCAAGAGGAGCGGTTTCAAGCCTGATCTCAAGTGAGACGAGTTTCTGGAGTTCTCTGGTAACCGGATTCCAGCGCAGTGGAATGACAAGAATTTCTGCTTCCGGTGAACCATTCCTGAATCCGGTGCCTGTGAGCTGTGCCGGTTCTGACGGCCAGAAACTGTTAGAAGAATAGACTTCATCAACTGCTTGAGCAGAAGTGACTTCAGCATCAAGTATCAGAGGTGTTGGCGCCGGAAGAGGAGGGATGATGATGTTGTCAGCAATGTTTTCCCACACCGCGCTTGATGTTATGGATATTGCCCTGTCACCGGCAGGAAGGGGAATGCTCCATGGCAGTTCAGGCAGGAATGGAAATCCTGCTTCAACTCCAGGATAGGCACCCGGCATTTGCGGGATCACTCCGGACGGTGTTACCGGCAGGAAGCAGGTACTGATAATATCAGCAGGAAGTTCAACGGTCATAGTAGCCGCGCAGACAGTCAGTGAAACGAGAAACAAAAGTATAAGTCCGATTTTCATAATGCAACCATCCCTGTAATTAGTTACGCAAGATTGATTTTACAATCTAATATATTCATATGAGTATTCGTGTCACCAGCGGTTTGGGATTGACAGGAAACATCATTATGTTTTAACTTCATCTTTGTATTTAATCTAAAGGGAGGTTGAAATGAAAAAGACAATCCTTTTGCTTGCTGCAATAGGACTGGTTGTCTCTGTGTCTGCCGGTTCAATCCGCATCGTCAACAATACGGGCGACTACGATATCTGGTATGTCCAGATAAGTTCTACCTATGATGATGAATGGGGAGATGACTGGTTGGATTCTGATGAAGTTATTTCATCCGGAAGTTCGGTAACTTTCAGTGTCCCCAATGATATCTACGATATCCGTCTGGTCGATGAGGATGAAGATGAATACATCAGATACGGAGTAAATGTTTCCGGCTCGTACGTCTGGAATGTAACCCTGGACGATCTTGGCGAAGTGGATATGAGCAGCGGAGGTTACTCAGAAGAGGAAACCGTATACGGTAGCGCTCCCGTAACCATCTACAACGATACCGGTGGATATGATATCTATTGGATCTATGCCAACCCCTCTTCATACAGCGAATGGGGCGAAGACCGTCTCGGATCCGAGTATCTCTACTCAGGTGATGAATTCACATTCTGGGTAGATGGTGGTGACTATTACGACATCAAGTGCGAAGATGAGGACGGCGATACTTACACATTCTGGGAAATGTGGGTAGGCGAAGACGGTCTCTATCTTCCTGTAGATCTCGGAGATATAGACTAAGCCGTTTTAACTGTTGCGAATTGAGGGACCCGTCCTAATCGGCGGGTCCTTTTCGCAAACTGAGCTGGATTTAAGAGAGTAATAGGACATTGGCTCAGAAACCGTGCTTATATAGGTGTTTGAATATTGACAAAGGAGAGTATGAAAGAGTATCATCTTCCATGAAGAGGAATAATGGTTCCATATGTAGCTTATTTCCAGGACGATATGATGGAATATGGAAATATTTTCGAAAGTGTACGAAATATTCTGAGAATGAATTGCTGAAGAACTTATGATCT
>JAUXIK010000029.1 GCA_030620995.1 Candidatus Aegiribacteria sp. | reverse complement strand
GCTCCGTAGACACATACATCAAGGCAGTTGCCGCAGCCTGTGCAGTAGGCTTCAAGGATTTCGGTTACTTTTACCTCCGGAATAAGCTTCTCGCCCGGAATTAACCTTGTAAGTATCTGCCCGGCGGATGCCCTGGCGAACTGCATCGAATCGGAGACTCCCTTAGGGCCATGAGCTGTTCCCACGATGAAGACACCGTCCGTGGATGTCCCCACCGGGTTTGTCATCTTGTGTGCTTCCTGGAAAAAACCGGACTCATCCAGAGGAACAGTCAGAAGATCCGCCAGTTCTTCAGTATCAGCTGATGGCACAAACGCCGGGGCAAGGACCACCATATCGAAGGATTGCTCGCTCTTCTCACCGTTCATCTTTTCGAAACTGACATCCGTACCTTTTATACTGATATCTTTAATATGAATGAATGTTACACCGGCTGCTTCAGCCTCGGTGTATCGTTCCTGATCGTCCTTCTGTGGAAGGCAGAGATCTCTGTAGAACTCCGTTACCTGAATATCAGGGGATTGATCTTTGAAAAATCCTGCCAGTTTCATCATGTAACTGCAGCATATTCCGGAACAGTAATTCTTCTCTTCCCTTCCGACACAATGAATCAGGGCCACTGAAGAGGGCTGCTTGCCTGACCGAAGTTTAGCTCCTTCATTTCCTTTGAACATTTTCTCGACTGAAAGAGAGGTATACACTTCATCTGCCCCTGTATAGTTGCAGCAATCACTTTTCCCAGGGTCGAACAGACTGGAACCTGTCGCCACTACGATCGCTCCGGCCATTATATCCGTTATTTCAGCATCTTCTATTGATACGAGCTCTATCTCGAAGTTGCCGAGAAAACCGATAATGGTCTCGACCCTGGTGTTCAGAAAGAGTCTGATATTTTTATCTTCTATAATTGATTCTATCTTTTTATCTATCACGGAGCCCTGTCCGGGAAGCAATCCTGACAGATCAAGGGATATACCTCCGAGCCGGTCTGTCTTCTCCACGAGGAATACCCGTCTATCCTTGCCTGAAAGCGAAAGAGCTGCTTCCATGCCTGCTATTCCGCCCCCGATAACGAGCACATCCGGGTTGATATCCAGTGGTTTCTCGAACAGTTCGGATTGACAGAGTACCCTGGCAATACCTCCACGGATATAACTGAACGCTTTCTCAGTAGCTTTTTCTTTGTCGTCTATCACCCAGGTGCAGTGCTCCCTGATATTGATGATCCTGTACAGATAAGGATTGAGGTTCGTTTTTTCGCATACACCCATGAAAGTCGAATCGTGATCGCGCGGTGAGCAAGCACCTACAACCAGATGCGTGAAGCCGTTGCTTTTTATTTCCTCCTCGAGGAATTCCTTTCCAGGACCGGAGCAGAGGAATCCGTACTTCTTGACGACCAGCTCAACATCCTGATAATCATCGAGCTGAGACAGATCGGCGAGGATCCTGTCAAGATCGACCTTCCCCGCGATGTTAGGCCCGCATTCACAAATGTAGACCCCGACCTTTGCTCTCATCTTTCTGTCCTGTCCCGGTTCCTGCATTTCAAAATCTTTCATGAGCCGGTAATCTCGGATGTTACGATATCCATGACCTGTCCGGCCGCGGATTCCGCCTGAATGACCGAATTCTGAATATCCTTCGGTCCTTCCGCGGTGCCTGCAACGAATATCCCTTTTCTTGAGGTTTCCATTGATCCGCTTCCGTCCGGCACAGTCGCAATAAATCCCCTGGAATCAAGATCAACTCCGGCGACCTTCGCGAGTTCAATGACATCAGCGTCGGGAACAAGAGCGGCTGCAAGTATCACCATATCCACGTTCAATTCTGCCTTGGACCCTGCAGCATCCGAATAGGTCACCTTCAGTCCCGATCCGTTTTCCGAGACCTGTACTTCCCCGATAGACGAAGTGTAGAGCATCTCGGTATCTACCCCTTCAACACTTTTGTAAAAACTCTGATAACTCTTTCCAGGAACACAGACATCAGAATAGATATTGAATACATTGGCTGATGGTATTTTATGTTTCAGAAACCTCGCAAATTTGAATGAGTACATGCAGCATATGACGGAGCAGTACTTCTGCTCCCCGCGTCCGGCACAATGAATCACCGCTATGCTTTCCGGAACCTTATCCGACCCGCGGAGCGTTATCTCACCGAGCGTCGGGCCGTTTGACGCGAACAGTCTCTCGAACTCCATCGGAGCATATACTCCGGGTAATTTGCCGTATCCAAGATTCGGGAGAGATGAAAGATCGAAAGTCGATGATCCGGTTGCCAGTATTACAGCCCCGACCTTTATTTCCATAACTTCGTCGCTGTCATCAAGGTTGATCGCTTCAAATGCGCAGGATTCCACGCAGAGGTTGCACTCCTTACCGCCGCTGAGCTTCAGGCAGTGTTCGGAATCGATGACCGGAACATTCGGCAGCGACCCGGAGCAGGGAACGTATATGGCTTTTCTGTCAATCAGGTTCTCTTCCCATTCGTTCTTCAGGGATACGGGACAGGGTTCATAGCACATTCCGCACCCGATGCAGTCGGTCAGACTGACGTATCTGGCTCTTTTCCTGATAACAACATTAAAATCCCCCGCGCTGCCATCGATCTTTTCAACAATGCTGTAGGTGAGGGTTTCAATATTCGGATTCTGCAGTACATCCTGCTGTATGGGAGCGACCATGCAGGTGGAACATTCGAGATTGGGAAAGCTCTCCTCGTTCTTGATGACCTTTCCGCCGATGATGGGGAGTTTTTCCACAAGGTAAACCTTATTGGAAGCTCCGGCGAGCATGAGACTCGCCTTCATCCCGGCGATTCCGGCACCAATAACAAGAACGTTCCCGGCCTGAGACATGTTATCTACTCTCTTCTCTGTCAAAATCGAGTGCTGTTTTTTATGGGATTCGGTCCGAGTTCCTTTATCTTCTCCGTGAATTCGTTGACGACCTCTGCATAGCGTTTTCCCTCTGCCGCAGATACCCAGGAGAGCTGCAGCCTGTCCGGGTCAAGGTCAAGTGTTTCCATGACCTTTTTCAGAAGAGCAAACCTTCGCCTTGCGTAATAGTTACCCTCACCGTAGTGGCAATCACCAGGATGGCACCCCGCAACGAGAATACCATCGGCCCCCTTGAAAAAAGTAGAAAGAAGAAGGTTATGGTCGATCCTGCTGGAACACATCACCCTTATCACCGTGAAGGATGGGGGAAGTTCGAGTTTTGATGAACCGGCAAGGTCCGCTGCTGCGTAGGTACACCAGTTGCAGAGAAAACCCACGATTGAAGGAACGAACTCTGCCCCTGCCTTTTCTTTCATTCTCCCCCGTACATGCTTGCCCGGAAATTTACAAACTCACACTATTCGGTAACTTCTGATTATCAGAAGTAGTGATGGTTTGCTGCCTGATCAACTCTGTCAGAGATAACTCAAGCGAAAGATAACTTAAATTCTAATATTCGAATATTCGAATATCTAATAGTATGTGAAAGACTATGTCAATAACTAAATTTTTCAGCATAGAAAATACTGATTTCAATCATCCAGAATAATATATTTTCATTCAGCAACAGTCAAGAATATCGCACCAGGTTTCACAATCTTTCACTCGAGAACAGGGGGCACCATTGATGCCCCCTTGTTTTCATATTTGTTCTGAATCAGCCGACAGGACAAATCGGCAGTACCGTTCTCCCCTTTGATTCATTGATGACTTCGGCTGCTGCAAGATAAATAGCGGACAGGCCGCAGATAATACCTTCAAGGCCGGTGAAAAGACCAAACCATGCCGGCATCTCGAACCAGTGCCCAAGCGCAAGCATCAAGAACAGTACAGTCAGACTCAGGAATACGAACTGCAGCGCACGGTTCTTCTTCCATGTAGCCACCCACATGCAGAAAGTAAAGAAACCCCACATGAACAGGTACCAGCCGAGAAAGACAGCATTGAATGCGTACCACTCGAATTTTGCTCCCAGAAGTATGAAGACAAGCGTCAGCCAGAAAAGACCAAAGCTAGTAAAAGCGGTTGTTCCGAATGTGTTACCTTTTTTGAACTCCATTATTCCGGCAATGACCTGTGCAAGACCACCGTAGAAGATGCCCATGGCCAGAATCATGATATCGTTCTCGAAAAATCCCGCGTTGTGAATATTGAGCAGAACGGTTGTCATCCCGAAACCCATGAGTCCCAGCGGGGCAGGATTTGCAAGAGCGTCTTTCATTCATCCTCCAATAAGATTAGTTGCCGTACTTCGCGATTATTTCCTTCTTGTCCATGCCCAGAATGCCGTATTTGGCTCCGATCTTTCTGAATGCTTCAACGCATTTATCAAGATGTTCTTTTTCATGTGCTGCGGATAGCTGTACACGAATTCTGGCTTTTCCAGCAGGAACAACAGGGAAACAGAACCCGATCACATATATACCTTCCGCATACATGTCCCTTGCCACATCATTAGCAAGTTTCGCATTGTAAAGCATGACTGGAACGATGGGAGTCTCGCCGGGACGCATATTAAGCCCCGCTTCCTCCATCTTCTCGCGGAAATACTTTGTATTCCACTCCAGTTTATCTCTCCGTTCTGTGGATTTTGAAATCAGATCTAATACCTTGATCGATCCGTTTACTATTGGTGGCGCTAGGGAATTACTGAAGAGGTATGGACGAGCCTTCTGACGACATAATTCAATCAGCTCGCTGCGACCGGAAACGCAACCTCCGGAGGCGCCTCCAAGTCCCTTGCCGAATGTTGTGGTGATAAGATCAATCCCGTCTATGACGTCATAATGCTCATGAGTTCCGCGTCCTGTTTTTCCTATGAATCCCGATGCGTGAGAATCATCAACCAGAAGCATCGCGTCGTACTCGTTGCAGAGAGCGACCATTTCATCCAGAGGAGCAAGATCGCCGTCCATTGAGAAAACGCCGTCCGTAACTACCAGCCTTGTTCTCCTGTTCTGGTGGAGTTCCAGCTTCTTCCTGAGGTGTTTCATGTTCATATGCTTGAATGTATCGTACTCCGCTGAGCATAAACGAATACCATCCACCAGTGATGCATGTATAAGCCTGTCCGCGATGATGACATCATCCTGACCGAGTATGGCCTCGAAAACACCGGAATTGGCATCCATACATGAGGGAAATAAGAGCGTATCCTCCATACCAAGGAATTCGGATACCCTATCCTGCAGTTCCCTGTGAATGTCCTGAGTACCGCAGATAAATCTCACAGAACTCATCCCGTAACCGCGGGCGTCAAGCCCCTCGTGGGCTGCCTGGATAACATCGGGATGACTGGAAAGCCCAAGGTAATTATTCGCGCAGAAATTCAAGACCTTCTTATGAGCAGCACCCTCGGGGTATTCAACCTCGATTTCAGCATCCTGTTCGGAACAGATGAACCGCTTCTCCTTAAAAAGACCATCATCCTTGATCTTTTCAATCTCATTCGCGAACAGTGTTCTGGTATCGTTTGAAAAAGCCATTTGTCACCTCCTCCGACTATCCCAGGTGTTTTTTAATGAGAACACATATGGAGTTTACTGTATCAAACGCTTCAGGAGTAGCTTCTTCATCCGGAAGTTTGATACTGTACTTGTTCTCAACAAATCTCTTGAGAGACACCATGGAAAAACTGTCGACTATACCAGAGGAGATAAGAGGAGAATCGAAGGATACTTCATCTTCATCATCTTCATCAAGATATTCATCGACTATGTACTCCAGTACGACATTTTTCATCTCTTCCATTTCAGATCCTTTCAGTTCTGCTTTTAATCGTCGGAAAGACTTGATATGTCACCAACATCTTCACCCCATTCAATTGCCTTCAGATACCTTCTTACTATCTTACCCGAGCGTGTTTTAGGAAGTCTGTCCATGTATTCGATCTCCTGCGGCATCGCAAGCGGAGAAAGCCTTTTCCTGATAAAATTCATAATATTCAGTTCAAGATCATCGGAAGGTTCGTACCCTGGTTTCAGCGTAACGAAAGCCTTTACAACCTCCATATTGACTTCATCAGGTTTGCCCACGGCAGCTGCTTCAGCAATAGCCTCATGCTCAACAAGAGCTGATTCTATCTCAAAAGGTCCAACCAGATGACCGCCTGTGTTAATGACATCGTCATCCCTTCCTACGAACCAGAAGTAGCCATCTTTGTCAATGCTCGCTCTGTCACCTGAAACATACCAGAGATCGGGATTCATTCTGAGCTCATCAGGCATTGCGTCGTCCGCGGCTCCAACGAACTTGCTCCTGTATATATCTGGCTGCTTCCAGTAACTTCGGAACATGGAAGGCCATCCGGGTCGGAATGCGATCAGACCGACTTTGCCGGGTTCCATAACCGGTTCATGAGATTCCAGATCAAGTACAGTAGCCGATATCCCCGGGAAAGGCATTCCCATGGATCCGGGGCGTATTTCCATACCGGGGAAGTTCGTAATCATCATGGCACCGGTTTCAGTCTGCCAGAATGTATCGTGGAACTGCAGTCCATTGAATACTTCGCCGCTCCAGATGACAGCTTCAGCGTTGAGTGGTTCTCCCACTGAGGCAAGATGCCTCAATGAAGAGAGATCAAATTTCCCGACTAGTTCATTGCCATCTTTCATGAGCGCTCTGATAGCAGTTGGCGCCGAATACCAGACAGAAATTTTATTATCCTGAATGAACTGATACCATCTTGAAGATGTAAAACCGGAATCAAGAACACACTGTGTGATTCCAAGAGCCCAGGGGCCGATGATGCCGTAACTTGTACCGGTTACCCAGCCCGGATCTGCTGTGCACCAGTAAATATCATCATCCTTGAGATCAAGAACCCAGCTTGTGGTGAGAGCCTGCCCCCAGACAGAACTGTGAACATGAAGAGCGCCCTTGGGTTGCCCTGTTGTGCCTGATGTGTAATGAAGAACGGATGGTGATTCGGAATTTGATTCAAAAACGTCAAATTCTTCAATTCTCGGAGCGCTCTCCACGTCAAAGAAAACTTCGCCGTCCTTCAGCTTAGCCGGATCACCTTCAACAACAATGATGTTCTTAAGATCAGGAAGTTTATCCTTTATTTTCCTGACCTTTCTAACATGTTTGCGGGTTGTCAAAATGGCTTTTGTGTCGGCGCTGGCCAGCCTGACCTCCAGAGATTCATCACCAAATGCGGAAAAAAGCGGTTGAGCAATAGCTCCAAGTTTAAGAATGCCGAGAAATGAGAAATAAAGACTGGGAATTTTATCCATAAAGATACAGACTCTGTCTCCCGGCTCGATTCCCTGTTCTTTCAGTAACTGTGCAAATCCATTTGAGTAGACTCTCAAATCATCAAACGTGTATTCAGCGCGTTTATCTCCAAATCCCTCCCAGATGAGAGCTGTCTTATCAGCATCCCCCCTGGCACAAATCCGATCGGAACAGATGGCTCCGATATTAAGGAGTTCACCATCTTTCCAATTCATGACATCTCTGGCAATCTCCCAATTAAAGTCCTTTTTCACTCTCTCGTAGGATCCAATGTTACTCAAAGTCCGCTCCTTCCAATCATTCTGATATCTGTTGTTCAGTTATTGATCATCCTTCCATCACCACGGCGGCTATCGCGTTCAACTTCGTATGACTGACAGAAAGGTGTATTTCTTTTACTTCCTTTTCTTGAGCCTTCTTAAGCGCTTTACCTGTTAATCGAACGGCAACCGCCCCGGACTTATCCTTCAGGATTTCTACATGCTTAAAGCGAAGTCCATGAGAGAGTCCGGCGCTGAGCGCCTTGAAGGTGGCTTCCTTTGCGGCGAATCTGGCGGCAAAGCTTTCCCAGGGCCGCGCTCTGCCTGAACAGTACTTAATTTCTTCCGGCAAAAACAGTTCCTCGATCAGGTCGTCATCAAGTCGAGCCCTGAATACATCAAGATCGACAATATCTATTCCAACCCCGATTACTCTCAAAGAAAATGTTCTCCCGGATAATGAATTTCATAGTAATAACAGCATGTGAACTCTAACACGATAGGCTGACTTTGTCCACCGTTTTAAGAGCTATCATGCTCTTGACGAAACTTCGTCGGTAAATGATGAAATTCATATGAAACGGTCTCTGCACTGATATCAGCTCACATAATAAAAACCGATTATCCGGAGAATGCGAACCGATATTTCCCCTTAAAGATTCTTCTGAATTCAGGTTGACATATCTTATGTATCTTACATAGTTTATATGTATTGTATCAATACATTCAATTAAGGAATTATATGAAATCTGACGACTGTAAGGTAACTGATCATGAATGTCATTTGAACAGAATTGAAAAATGGCATAGTAATTTTGAATCTTATATCGCATTACTGATTGAAACCCTGGAAAAACTGAATGCCAGTTCAATTGAAGCTACAAAGGAATGCAGCGAACATTACAAAGAAACTGTTGAGTTAACTAAGGCAAAAACCAGATTCACTTTTGAAATATCCCATGAATTAAAAGCGCCGCTGTCTTCCATATACAATATTATTAACGTAATATTGAATGGTTATCTCGACGGAGATATTGATAAGCAAAAAGAACTCCTCAATAGAGCGAAAAAACGGATAAAAAGCATCACAGGACTTTTAGACGATCTTTTAATGTTTTCCCGTCTTGAGGAAAGGGCAAACGAACTTGAAAAGAAAGAATTCAATATTGGAGAATTCTTTTCTACACTTATTGAAGATATGAATGAATATGCAAAATACTGTGATATTGAAATAAGCTGGAATCTCTGCGATAATTGTCCCAGCATCTACGGGAATGCGGAGCTTATCAGGAGAGTATTCGCTAATTTAATTCAGAATTCAATAAAATACAGCAATCCCGGAGACCTTGTGGAAGTTACAGGACAAGAAGAAAAGGATCTCTTTCTACTTATAGTGAAGGATCATGGCACAGGTATTAAAGAAGAAGAACTGCCAAAAATATTCAACATGTTCTTCCGAGGTGAAAATGACAGATATAATCTCAGAAAGGATGGGATAGGACTTGGACTTTCTCTCGTAAAGAGAATAGTTGACGCTCATGGAGGCTGTATTAAGGTAAAAAGTAAATTGCATGAAGGAACTACAATAGAAGTACGGTTTCCTGAAACTTAAAAAAAGGAGAAGTGATGTCAGAAGAAGTTCTAATTGTGGATGATGATATTGATTTCGTAGAAACCATTGAAATAGTCCTGAAGAGTAACGGTTACGAAACCCGTACTGCCTATAACGGTGAAGAAGCACTGAAAAAAGTTATGGAAAAAGCTCCTGACATCATGCTGCTGGATATCATGATGAAAACCAAAGGTGACGGCATATGGGTAAGCGAAAAAATTAAAGCGGATAAAAGCATAAAGGATTTCCCCATAATTATGATAACCGCAGTAAATCAGGATGCAGATATGGTGAAATACCACTTTGAAAAAGATGCGGGGAAGGACTCAAAATACATACCTGTGAACACATTCATGGAAAAACCTATCGAAATCGACGAATTGCTTGCAGAAATCAATAAACTCATTGGAGCTACATAGCCCGCATATATGTCCATAGTTTTTGCTCTGATCCTGCTCTTGACTTGACGGAGCTTCACAGGAAAACAATAAAACCCACATGAAAAAATCTTCAAAGAACCTCAAGAACAAGAGCATGTGCCGGATACTCCTTCCAACGATATTGATAGTCTGCACATTGCTGGTACTGACGCTGCGGGAGTGCAGACCTTTAATACCACCTATGGACGATACATATATCCACCTTGTGTTCGGCAGGAGTCTATTCTCCGGAAATCCTCTCTGTTTCAACCAGGCTGAGATATCATCGGGTTTCACAAGCCCTGTATGGCTTCTCCCTTCTGCCCTGGCTTCAATAAGCGGCACTGAAGCAGCTCCGGTGATTCTTATGGGATTCTCCCTTATCGCGGCTGCACTGGCACTGCTTGCCGCAGGTCCATGGACAGGGCTGCTTCTTCTCATGACCGGACCATTCTTTTTCCATGCGTCAAGCGGTATGGAAACAGCGCTTGCATCTCTTTTTGTGATCGTACTATGGAAAAGTGTCAGGAATGAGACTATGCTCGGGCTCAGACCGTTCATTCTTGCCGGAGCTTTTCTGTGCAGGCCTGAACTTGCCATTCTCGCGGTACCATTGATCTTCGCCATTCGCGGAAGAAGTGCACGAAATATCCTTATTCTGCTGGCGCCTTCATTCATTGTCGGAATTCTATGGATAATCTGGAATCTTCATGCTGCTGGTATGCTGCTTCCTTCTACTTTCTACGCGAAACAGCCTGTTTCATGGTTTTCATCGGCAGCATCCGGTCTCCCCGGATTACTGAAGAACATCCTTCTTGTTTCTCCGCTTCTTATCTTCGCGGCAGTGGCTTCAATAATAGAATTATTCAAAACAGCTCCTTCTGATGTCAGAAGAAAGAATATTGCCCTGGGCTCATTTCCGGTTCTGCTCTTTGCCACTTCCCTTCTTCTTCAGCCGAACAGTTTTTTTCAGATGAGATACTATGTCCCGGCCCTGACAGCAGCAGTCCTCGTCGCAGGACACTGGTTGAGCGGATTGCATAGAAAAAAACTGAACACTGCTCTTCTTGCTGCTTCGATGCTTCCGGGATTACTGATATTCGGAGGAAGACGGGCAGAAGCTTCGTATGATGTGGGCGCAATTGATGTGGATCCAGCCGATTATCTTGCTGCCGGCGCGACAGACACGGAGACTGTAGCCTCCGCGGATATTGGTGCTGTTAAATGGATAACGGATATGCACATTCTGGATCTGGACGGTCTTGTCACCCCTGAAAGACTTCCAGGGAAAGATACTGAGGACTGGTACTGGATCGAGCAGAATGCCGACTATCTTCTTGCGTTTCCAAAACAGTATTCCAACCTTGTCTCTGAAGCCGGGGAATCCATTGAATTTATGGCCGGTTTCGGAAGCAGATCAAACGTGATATGCGGTGAGGATTCCGTAACTCTCTGGAGAATACTCTGACTGGACATTCACCCATTTTTCAGACTATCTTTTCAGCTTATGCGGTTCATGGAATTATCCCGCATATGCGATATATTACGCACGCTGATCTGCATATCATGAACATAGAAAGAACAGGATGAATCAGGATTCTGACAGTAAATCAAGTACAAGGATGATTCAGGAAAAGATACCAAGTTCCAGAAACCGATATGTTATTATAGGAACTCTTGTATCCGGTTTCATAATCTTGAGCGCTTATTTCAATCTGGAACTTCATCAGAATATCGGGTATTCGCATTTCGCATACGTTCCCATCATTTTCGCCAGTTTCTGGTGGGGTCGAAAGTCCATATATATAGCTGCAATTCTGGGAATAGATATTCTTCTTTTCAGATACTTTTCCGATTTTACAAGCCCTCTCTGGGCTGATTTATTCCGAGTTGGAGCTTTCCTGATCGTAGCAACGGTAATCGGCGAACTGAGCAGCGAATTAACGAAGACATACAGAACCCTGAGTGAAAGAGAGAACAGACTGAAAAGAACAAATGCTTCTCTCCGGGAGTTCTCCAAACTCAGGCGGGCTTTCCTTCACATCGCCATTCATGATATGAAATCCCCTGTTTCAGCGACAACAATGCTTCTTCACAGCCTTGAGACCCTCCTGGGATCATCAGTCACAAACAAGCAGAAGCACCTTATGAAAAGAATGCATTCCAGGCTGGATGAGGCATCTTCATTCCTTCGTGATTTTCAGTTTTTCGCTGCGCTTGAAGACACATCTCAGGTAAGGAAATACGCGAAGAAGGTTGATCTGAATAAAGTTATTCAGCAGGTAGTCAAATCAAATCAGGATATTGCAGCGGATAAAAAACATAAATTTTCGACTGACCTCCAGAAGGATCTTCCACCCGTTGGCGGTATTGAAAGACTTCTCTCTGAAGTTGTTGCCAATCTTGTTACCAACGCTATCAAATACACTCCTGACAAGGGGCAGATAATTGTTCGCAGCTTTGCCAAGGATGAATGCATCATCTGTGTGGAAGTTGAAGACAACGGAATAGGAATCTCTAACGAGAATCAGAAGAAACTGTTTAAAGAATTTGTAAGAATAAAGGACAACGACGTATCAGGGAAGAAAGTACCCGGTATCGGTCTCGGACTCTCCATCGTAAAACGGATAGTGGAAATGCACGGTGGTAGAGTGTTCCTGAGAAGTGAGCCTGAAAAAGGCAGTGTATTCGGTTTCGATATATCCGTTTGCCCTGATCATGATACTACGTCCATCCTCTCACCGATTCGCCTTCCGCAAATAAGTGAAACCTGAATTACATCCATGGATAATTCAATTATATCAGTCAGCAATCTCATGAAATCATACAAAGATATCGTCGCCGTGGACGCTATATCTTTCAACGCATACGAAGGTGAAATCCTTGGAATACTCGGGCCTAACGGGTCAGGCAAAACCACCACGCTCAAATCAATTCTCGGTCTTATACTATTCGACAGCGGGGATATTCATGTATCAGGCATGGATGTAAAAAAAGACCATCTGAAAATCCTCAGAAACACAGGGGCTGTTCTGGAAGGTGCGAGAAATGTTTACTGGCACCTCTCCCCCGAAGAAAACCTGAAGTATTTTGCCGGCCTCAGAGGCTTATCTCATTCGCATATAAAAGATCGCATGAATATCCTTCTTCATGAGCTGGAACTTGCAGATGTAAGAAAAAAGGAAATCCGCGAATTTTCCAAGGGGATGAAGCAGAAGGTCGCCCTTGCCTGTGCTTTCATACATGACCCTGACATACTTCTTCTGGACGAGCCCACGCTTGGACTGGATGTTGAGATTGCAAGGACAATGAGGAACTGGCTCAAGGAAGTAGTACAGGAATCCGGCAAATCCATTCTTGTAACATCTCACGACATGGATTTCATCGAATCCGTCTGTGACAGGGTTCTTATTATCAAAGAGGGTAGAATCCTGTCCCATGAGACTCTTCAGAGCCTGAAAATGAAATTCTCAAGAAAAGTCTTCCATCTTGAGATTGCGGATACCCTGAACCAGGACACATTCAGAAGGATTGAAGAGCTTGGCGAACTTACCGTAGAGAATACTGATAACAGCTGCAGATTGATAATATTGCTGAAAAACGCGATGCTGATATACGATCTCCTGGAGATATTGAGATCAGCCGATTCGGAAATAACCGATTTCAGCACTGTCGAAAGCGATCTGGAGGATATTTTCCTGAATGTGATTAAAAATGAACCGGAGTAAAATGAGCATTCTGAACGTATTCGTCGTGGAAATACGGATGCTGGGATGGGAACTGAAAAGATACCTGTTCAATACCGGTGCCATGGTCGTGGTAATGTACATTATTTTTCTAGGCATGTTCTGGGGCGCGAAATCCATTGCCGGTGCCGGCATCAATCAATCTTCACTTGATTCCATGGTTATCGGGTACGTTCTATGGATGAGCGCGATGTTCTCACTTCAGGGAACCGGGAGTGTAGTTCTCTCCGAATCTCAGAGAGGTACTCTTGAGCAGATATACCTCTCGCCTTACGGAGCAGATATCATCTTCTTCTTCAAAGCGGTAACCAATACTCTGTTCAATTTTGTTATACTCACACTGATGCTGTACCTTACAATGCTGACCACCGGAAGAGTACTTTCGGTAAACCTTCTGTACTTCTACCTGATTCTGTTTATTTCAGTTCTTTCTCTTAACGGAATAGGTTTCATGCTTGGCGGGATAGGACTTATTCATAAAAAGATCGGAGCTGTAAACGGAATACTCTCATTCGGACTGATCGGTCTGATGCTGCTCCGAGTCTACCCCCTGACAGGTTTCTCATTCCTGCCATTCATAGCAGGCGCGCATACTATCAACGCACATATAGTACACGGCACATCTTTTCCGCTCTGGTGGTACCTGTTCGTTATTGGAAACAGCCTGTTCTATCTTTTTATCGGGCTTGCTATCTTCAGACTGTTTGAGAGAAAAGCAAAAAGACTCAATAAGATGGGACAGTACTGACAAATAATCCGGGTATTGCATAACTCATTACATTTCATTGGAATTTTCAAGTACCGGTAACATAGCGACTTCCTCCAAATTAACACTGCTTCTTAGAACTTCTAAATTGCGATAGGAGTATTGATATCCAGAATAATATAGATGCCACTAATCCAGGTGTATCAGGGTGTTATGTAGACGTGTTAAGTTGTCCATTGTATGATTACTATACTTGATTCATTTTCAAGTGAAGATATAAAGTTGTGGAATTTAATGACATACGAGCAAATGTAGAATCCACATAATCATAGTTCTCCAGAAAATATGACCAACATTGCAGAATGTCATATATAGTGTTATATTGTCTTACAGATGACTACATACACATACATTATGGGAGGTGTAAGAATGAGTATTGCTGTGTCAGTTAGGCTTCCTGAAAAACTAGCAGCAGAATTAGGCGAGGTTGCCAGGATATCTGAGCGATCCAAATCCTTCCTTATTCAGAAGGCACTTGAAGCCTATCTGGATGATCAGGCTGATTTGCAGATTTCTATTGATCGACTTCATGATCCAACTGATCCCGTGATTACTCTTGAGGATATGCGATCCGAAATTGACCTATAGCATCTCATTCAAGAAATCTGTAAGTAAGGATCTTAAGAAGATAGACAAATCGGAAGCTGACAGAATTCTGACAAAATTAGCGACTGAGTTGCCGGACAAGGCTGATTCTTTCCCAGAACTCAAGGGTAAATACTCTGGATTGAAAAAATATCGTATTGGAAACTATCGAATCGTTTTTGTGATCGTTAAAAACACAATATTAATTACTCGTATCCGTCACCGGAAAGAAGCCTATAGAAATTAAGGGAGAACAACCGGCTACAGTGGAATTACACATGCTGAGTTGCTTTCAAGGTTCGTGAAATCCACTGAGCCGTACGTTATTATGTACACTTAAGAACATACTCTTGTTTTCTCAGCAGATGCGAGGTAGCTGTTCTCCGCTCATCATATCGACAATTCTCTCAGCTCCTATGCTGCTTTCCATAATTACATCAGCATATGATTCTTCTGCAACATGTCCAATGATGGTTGCCTGTCTGCCGTCTTCATGTTTCTTAAGAATATCAACAGCCTTTTCAGCATTCTCTGAGGGAAGAATTGCGACAAATCTCCCTTCGTTGGCGACATAGAGCGGGTCAAAACCAAGTATCTCGCAGGCTCCAAGAACATCATCACGAACAGGGATAAGGCTCTCCCTGATATTGATTGAGACTTTACCGGCTGAGGCGATTTCATTCAGACCGCTGGCAAGCCCTCCCCTTGTAAGATCCCTCAGGCAATGGATATCAAGATCAGCTTCAAGCAGTTCTGAGACTATTCTATCAAGAGGCGCAAGATCACTCTGAATGATCGTCTGGAAGTCAATCCCTTCGCGAATGGCCATGATGGCGATTCCGTGCCGTCCTATATCACCACTGAGAATAACAGCATCTTCTTCCCGCACCCTTGAAGGGCTGATTTCCACCCCGTCTGGTATGACGCCCACTCCTGCAGTATTGATATAGATCCCGTCACCCTTACCTCTCTCAACAACCTTTGTATCTCCTGTTACAATTGACACACCTGTCCTTTTCGCGGCTTCTCCCATCGATTGAACGACCCTCCAGAGGGTTTCCATAGGGAGTCCTTCTTCAAGTATGAAGCCGGCGCTCAGCCATTCCGGTTTAGCTCCGCACATGGCAAGGTCGTTAACAGTTCCGTATACGGAAAGTAATCCGATATCACCTCCCGGAAAAAACAGAGGGGTAATTACGTGCGAATCGGTCGCAAATGCAAGTTTTCCGCCTTTAATTTTGATTACAGCCCCATCATGCTGAGCATCCAGAAGCGGATTGGAAAAGACTCTGCGCATCATCCCGCTGATAAGGTCGTGCATGAGCTTTCCGCCGCCTCCATGCGCAATGGTGATTTCAGGGTAGTCAGAGAGAGGTATCGGGCAGCTTTCAGATGGGATCATCGGTTACTCCCGATTAGTCTGTAGCGATAATATGCGGCACATGCTCCCTCTGAGGATACCATCAGGGCGCCAAGTGGATGCTCCGGGGTACATTTGCCGCCGAATGCGGGACATTCGTCAGGTTTTTTCTCACCTGTGAGCACCTGTCCTGAGATGCAGTCACCGGACTCCTCAACTGTATGTCTACTGACACCGAATCGTTCTGCAGCGTCAAATCTCGAATATTTCTTCCTGAGTCCAAGTCCACTCTCCGGTATTGCACCTATCCCCCGCCACTTTCTGTCAATTACTTCAAATACTTCTCGCATCATGTCGATAGCTTCGGGATTCCCGTTTCTGTTGACGGAGCGGGTGTACTGGTTTTCAACCAAAGCCCTGCCTTCCTCCAGCTGTTTCAGGCACATGTGAATTCCCTCAAGGATATCGAGAGGTTCAAAACCTGTAATAACTATAGGAACATTGTACTCCTTTGCAATAGGTTCGTACTCCGTGAAACCCATGATGGAACAGACATGCCCGGCGGCAAGGAATCCCTGCACTCTGCATTCAGTATTTGAGAGAACTGCCTGCATTGCAGGTGGAACAAGAACATGCGATACAAGCATATAGAAGTTGTGCAGGTTAAGATGCGCTGCCTGTATTATTGCGGCTGCCGTTACAGGAGCTGTCGTTTCAAAACCTACTCCGAAGAAAACAACCTGCTTCATCGGGTTCTGTTCGGCTATCTTCACAGCATCAATCGGTGAATAGACTATTCTGACGTCTCCTCCGGAAGCCCTGACACCTGTCAGATCCTGAACGCTTCCAGGTACCCGGAGCATGTCACCGAACGAACAAAGAATAACATCCTTAATACCTGCGATCTCGATCGCCTGATCGATCAGTTCAATCGGAGTTACACATACCGGACATCCCGGACCGTGAATCAGCGTGATCTTTTCAGGAAGAAGCTGGTCGATGCCGTATTTAAGAATGGAATGAGTCTGTCCGCCGCACACCTCCATGATTGTCCATTCCCTGGAAACAAGCTGGTGAATTCTCTCAGCGTATTCTTCAGCTGCTGCTCGATCACGGTATTCTGAAACATATTTCACGATGTACCCTTTTCGGGTATGTTTTTCTGTCGTAAGGGATTACGATCGTCTTTCAGTTCTTCTTTGCCGAATTCAGAGATCTGCCTGAGATACTTGAAAACCTCACAGGCTTCCTCCTCATTCAGTTTATTAAGAGCAAACCCCGCATGAACGATAACCCAGTCACCAACCTCTGCATCACTGACACCAGCCAGACTTATGTCCCGCAGGATTCCTCCGAAACTCACTTTTCCTGTCCTGAAAATTGGATCATCTCCCTGGGAAATCTCTTCAATCCTGCCCGGCACTCCAAGGCACATCCTTAATCTCCTGTCATTTGTTCTTGAACAGATTCACCGCTGCGAATATCTGACCGGGAGCTATGCCACCATCATTCGGAGGTATTTTCCGGTGCAGGACAGGTGTGAACCCTCTCTTCCGAAGCAGGTCTGCTGTTCTTTCCGCGAGATAGACGTTCTGAAAGCATCCTCCGCTCAGAACTACTCTCTTCTCCCCGGTTAACTCAGCCACAGATACGATTCCCTCGGCAAGAGCGTTATGGAACCTTGCGGAAATCATGGATGTCTTCTCCCCGGTGGTTATATCTTTGATTATATCATTGATAAGAGATTCCCAGTCCAGTATCCAGGGTTTTCCCGCGATTCTATCAAGTAAAAGATGATACGAATCATCCGTTTCCACTCCCGCAACAGCATATTCAAGTAACATCGCTGCCTGCCCCTCGAATTCATTTGTCTGACAGAGTCCGAGCATCGACGCAACCACGTCAAAAAGTCTTCCCGCGCTTGAAGTAGAAGGTGAATTCAGATCGTTCTTCAGCATCCGTTTCAGTACGATATTCTCTTTTTTCGAGAATACATCAGATGGAATATACGCGGCTGGATCATCGAACATCTCCGACAGAAGTCCGATTGCTGCTCTTCTCGGTTCCCTGATGGCCTTTTCTCCGCCTGGAAGCCGGAATGTTCTCATATGCGCAACTCTCTCGACGGATTCTTTGCCTATATAAAAGAATTCCCCGCCCCATATTGTACCGTCAGTGCCGTATCCCGTTCCGTCCCAGGATACTCCAAGCAGTGGAGGATTCAATCCGTTATCGAGCATACAGGAAAAAACATGAGCTATATGATGCTGCACCGGAAAGGCCGGAAGACCGGATTCCACAGCATACTTTGTAGAGATGTAGTCCGGATGCATATCATAAATAACTTTGTCCGCCTTCGCGTGATATAGCGATTCTATGCTGCTCCATACTTCCTCATAAGCTTTTACTGCCTGAGGTGTTTCCATGTCTCCTATATGCTGGCTTATAAAAACATTATTGCCGATCGAGAGAGCCAGAGTATTCTTAAGGTGTGCTCCGGCGGCAAGTATCGCATCGGATTCCTCATTCATCCTGAGCGGCAGAGGAGCGTACCCTCTGGCTCGCCTCAGAACCATCTCCCTGCCATCTACCACCCGCACGATAGAATCATCAACATGTCTTGCTATGGGCCGGTTGTGAATCAGGAATAGATCCGCCAGACCGGACAGTCTTCTTAAAGCTTCTTTTTCATCCGTGCAGATAGGTTCGTCTGAAAGGTTCCCGCTGGTTGCGACAACAGGCTCACCTATCTCCTGCAGAAGAAGATGATGAAGAGGTGTATAGGGAAGCATGACACCAAGATCAGGATTCCCCGGAGAGATGAAATCCGAAAGTTTTTTTGAAGATCCATGATCTTCCCTCTTTTTAAGCAGAACAATCGGGGATTCCGGGGATCTGAGCAGATTCTGTTCCATTTCTGATACTTCACAGAAGGATGAAATCATGTCTGAAGAGGGAAACATCAGAGCGAAGGGTTTGGTTTTTCTCCCTTTTCGTTCCCTCAGGATCAGGACGGCTTTGTCAGAACTTGCGAGAGTAATCAGATGAAATCCGCCAAGCCCCTTTACTGCAACGATCTTCCCATCGAGTATTGCGGATGCTGTTCTCTTTAAGGCTTCATTTCTCTCCGCAAGAATTATTCCACTGTGATCCCAGAGTTCAAGATGTGGCCCACACTCGGGACATGCGTTCGGCTGGGTGTGAAATCTCCTGTTTGATGGGGATTCGTACTCTTCGAGGCACTTCTTACACATATGAAAACCGGCCATTGTCGTAGCAGGTCTGTCGTAAGGGATGGAATTGATGATGGAGTACCTTGGACCACAGTTGGTGCAGTTGGTAAACGGATATCTGTATCGTCTGTTTTCCGGGTCCATTATCTCTTCCAGACAATCATCACATGTAGATATATCCGGAAGAACAAGAGCTTTTCTCTCCCCGCCGATACTTTTCCTTATCTCAAAACCATTGTACCCGACCGGTTCCAGATATTCTCTGGTGACGTCCTGTATAATGGAAATAGCGGGTTTTTCTTTTTCCACTGCTTCACCGAACCTCAGTAGAACTGTTTCTTCCCCCTCAACCTCCAGTATCACACCTCTGGCTGTATTGCATACCCAGCCGGTAACATCGAAACTGTCAGCCAGCCGGTAGATGAAGGGTCTGAATCCGACTCCCTGCACAGCTCCGTGGATTTCCATTCTAAGGCGCTTCAAATCAACTTCTCCGGACTTTCAATCGGGGTACATCTCCTGCTGAATATAGCGTATATTCTACCATCTTAAGCAGTTTCAGGCCATACACCGATCGATGAGCGGAGTTTGATGCACGAACTATCCCTTGCCAGAGACATGACGAGGATCATTGGCAAAGTTCTTGGAGGATGCAGGCCTCTGGATACTGTGAACATCACTATTGGTCCGCTTTCAGGAATATCTCCTGAATCTCTTCGATTCTGCTTTACCGAAGTGGCAAAGATGGAGGGATTCGGTGAACCGAAGCTAGTAATAACTGAAACTGAAGCAAAACTTATCTGCCTTGACTGCAATGTTGAATACCAGGCAAAGGAATTCTACCAGGGCTGTCCTTCATGCGGTTCCTTCAGCAGAAGGATACTGTCAGGAAGAGAATTCACGGTGGACAGTGTAGAGATCATGGAAGGAACAGATTGATATGTGCGATGACACCACAATACAGATAGTGGACATCTCAACCCCTGTAATGAATAAAAACGACCGTTTTGCTGCATCAAACAGGGAATTGCTGAGCGGGAAGAACATATTCACACTTAATCTTATCAGTTCTCCAGGTGCCGGTAAAACCACACTTCTCGAATCAATGGCTCGTTTCTTCGGATCGAAGATGGCTGTTATAGAGGGAGATGTGCAAACTGACCGCGATGCGGAAAGAGTAAGAAAAGCGGGATGCCAGGCCTGGCAGATAGAAACCGGTGGTTCCTGTCATCTCGATGCTGAGGCGGTTAATCACGCTCTGGGACACATGGATCTTGAATCGGATGAACTCGCTTTGCTCTGTATCGAGAATGTGGGCAATCTGATCTGTCCAAGCGGCTACGATCTTGGTGAGAACCTTAAAATAGGACTCATTTCCCTGCCTGAGGGTGATGACAAGATATTAAAATATCCGTCCCTTTTCAGCAGGATATCAGTACTGATAATCAACAAGATGGACCTTCTCCCCCACATTGATTTCGACGTAAACAGAACAATAGATGAGTGCAGAAGTCTTAATCCGGAAGTCATGGTATTCACAATCTCGGCAAAAACAGGTGAAGGAATGGAAGAATTCTGCGGATATCTGGAAAATCAGTTTTCAGGTTGAACAGCGTCTGATCGGCAGTAAAGAAGAAATATTCTGTATTGCCGGGAAGCAAATCACTCATCCAACCTCAATCTCGTGGAGAATTGACTGAAAAAAACGAGATTGGACGGTATGTTGTCCCCGGTATATTTTCTTTTTTATAATATAATATATGGTTTTGAAAAAACCCCTCTGCAAATAAGTATTTGCCATGATTTCCCTGCAGGTACTCTGGCGATCCGACATGGTATTAGGTGGCCTGGATTGTCAAGACAGAAAACGGTGTTTTTTAAGGTGCAGATTTCCCCCGCCCGGCAACCGGTCAAAACGACGGGTCATGAAATGTCTTCGATTGCTCTCTTCGAAGAGGCGGTCTTATAAAAGAAACTCGGGCGATAAAAGTTATAACATGATCGGTCGATAAAGTTTTTCATGATTACTGTTATATAATGAGCATATGCTCAAAATAATATTTGACTATCCCACGCATACAATTATATTATGAGCGTACGCTCATAACAGGAGGTGTAAATGCCGAGGCCGATGAAGCTCAGATTTGTTCAGGGGCGCCCCATTGTTGATGCGTTTATTCCCAATAGAATACCCCCATGGGGAAGAGAAGAGATCATCCTTCCCATAGAGGATCTTGAGGCGATCAAACTGAACGATTTTCAAGGTCTGGATCAGGAGACAGCGGCAAGAATGATGAATGTCTCACGTCAGACATTTGGGAGAATACTGGCTGAGGCAAGGACAATTGTTGCTGATGCTCTGGTTATGGGAAAAATACTTAGAATCGAGGGGGGTAACTTTGAGATGCCGCCCAGAGGAAGAGGAAGACGCCGCCGGGGTCGGGGTGGTGGATTTTAATAGAAAGGAGATGTTTTCTATGCCAGGATTTGATAGAACAGGACCTTCAGGAATGGGTCCTATGACTGGGGGGGGCCGAGGTTATTGCAATCCTTCTCAGGCTGCTTATGGTCCAGTGTCGTCATGGGGACCCGGATATTCGGGTGCCGGTTACGGACGCGGACTTGGTAGAGGCCGTGGCTTTGGAAGAGGCTACGGGAGAGGTTTTGGCTGGCGTGTAGCTTATCCTCCTACGGAAAGATGGTATGGGCCCGCCTACAATGCCCCTTATGGGAGTCCCTATAACATGAACCCGGAAGATGAAGTCAATATGCTCAAAGGTGAAGCTGATGCAATGAAGGGTGAACTTGATGCCATACAGAAGCGTATTAAGGAACTCGAGTCGAAATCTTCTGAAGCATAACGAAAAGTAACCGTTCACGAGTTCAAGGTTCAGGATCCAGATAGAACTGCCTGCATCTTACGATAGTTATTCAACATCACTGTTTTTATTGAGCTATTATATAGAAGAGCTGCAGGATGCTGCACAGGAATTATTAGTTTATCATCAGCCTCCAGGACCTTACCATAAACCTTCTGAAATTCTTGCCTGGGCGGTAAAGGAAAGTCATATTTCTTAAAGAGGTATTTTGTTGCATAATAACCAAGCGAAGCCAATATCCTGGGATTAATAAGCTCTATTTCCCGGTCCAGGTACTGGCTGCAAATCTCAATCTCATCAGACTTTGGCTTTCTGTATTTTGGAAGCATACATTTAACAAGATTCGTCATGTAAATCTCTTCTCTGTCAATCTGAATCGTTCGCAGTAATTCATCGAGTACCTTTCCCGAAGGACCAATAAACATCCTGTCTTCTCTATCCTCAGTCTCTCCGGGTGCCTGGGCAATGAGTATGAGCTTAGCATGCGGGTTCCCTTCCCCGCGAATGGCGTTTATTCTTGTTTCAGCCAAAATGCATTTTTTGCATTCTCTGATCTCTTTGTCCAAATTTACCAATTGATCTTCAGTCCTCATAAAATCTCTTCCCGAAAGATCAAACAAAGCGTTGGAAACAATCATATTCAATATATTCCCACATGGCAGGGAAAATATCAATATATGAATAATTGCACTTAATCAGTATCGTATTGTAAAATCGGTAAATTCATTCAGCGATTTGGTGAAATTCACATGAATTGTTTTGACAATAGCACCTGGCGGGCCCTGCTCTGCCCATCGGACAAGTTCATTAAGAGAACTTTCCTCACCTTCTGCTCTGATAATAACCGTTCCATCCGGAAGATTCTTTACGAATCCATTAAGTTCCAGTGATCTGGCTGTTTCGCATGTATAATATCTGAAACAGACTCCCTGAACCCTTCCGATAATGATTATTTCAACTCTCTTGATATTGTTTCCTCAACTCATTCAACAGAAATCCGGATGTCTGTGCTGGTAAATCCATTCTGCTTAAACAGTTTATACGGATTTCTTCCGTAAACATCTCAATCCAATATACAAACGTACCACCTGCACACTAAAACAGCAAGATTGAGTGTGAATACGCTAAGGAGCCATGTGAAAGTCACAGAAGAATCAGGACTTGATCGAACACTCTGAAGCACTTCAACCTCTGTGGATTCACCAAGCAATAGGAATTTAGATTCCCCACCGTTCCGGCAAACCTCCCGAAAAAGCATATCTGTCTCAATATCACCTAATTTCTCTGCCTGAAACTGACCATACTGCTCGAAACAAACCTGGTCAAACATGCCTTCCCGCAGATTTTCTTGTTCTCTGTGCTTCCAGAGGATAAAACTGCCGTTTGAGCGCAAAACAAGTGTTTGTGAATAGTATTCCCGCTCGGCCCTCAAGCGGCGTGTCCAGGATTATCACCAGCAGTTCCATTGTATCGGCAAGCTGGTAAACCGGCCCTTCTTCGCCTTCAGGCGAAGGTGTTCAGTCCCAGTGCACGAACGAGGCTGGTAACCCACATCGTCCCTCCAGAGAACGTAGTCTGCGCGGGATTCGCAGACAAGTTCCAGAAGCACAGAAGGAGGTTTGGGATCTTTACAAAGATTCAGTTACTCAGTTTCGGGGACCGGACGATTTCGATACCAACACATAGAATTTCTAATCCCAATACCAATTCAAGGTCATGGCCAGAGGCGAAAACTGCGCCTCGTCAAACAGTTCTTTTCCGATGTTCAAAGTACTGAACCCAGTACTCATGCCCGCAGCCGCGTTACGGGTAATCCGAAACTCATAACCTATTTGAAAAATAAATCCCAATCCGGTTTCGTCCAGGCTTTGGAAACCAACCTGTTCCTGTTCTTCAATGATAACCCACACTGTGCGGCCGCAGGCCAGGCCTGCGCCAGCCCGGGTGTAAAAACCGCCCCAGTACGCATCAGCAGAACCCGGGTGCCAGGTCACGGCCGCATTGATGCTTTGCAGGCTATACCGGTACTTATCATTAATATCCCCTTCTTCGAACATCCAACCACCATACTCCAGACCAACCATAAGATGATTGCCCACCGAGTGGCCGAACCTGATTTGCGGAGTGGCCCCGTCCTGATAGGAATACTCAAGGGCAGTGCTGGCCTTGATGGCGCCAATGCAATAACCATAGCCCATGCCGATGAACCAGCCGTCACGGTTATGCTCCTCGGCCCGGGCCCCGGCAAAGGGCCAAAGCAGAACGAAAATCAGGCTCATTGGGATCAGCCAGCGTTCAAAGCAATGATAATGTATGATTAGGTTATACATAGAATTATTCTAACGGAAAGGTACATTGACCACAATACATTTTGTCAAGTAGAATACTCCCATGTTAAGTATTACTTCAAATTATAAGTGCCGACTACTCAGACAGAATGTGACTTCTATTTATCTTTTCACTGCAATCGTCCTTGCCGCGATGTCGGTTCCAAAAATTTGCCTTGGTGCTGATCACCTTCCCGTAAGCCTGCAATTGTTTCATCCTTTAGCTACCAGTCCTGACCCCGAAACCGACACCAACGTCCGATTGGGACTGATATTCGGGCGCTCTGGAAACATTGCCGGTTTCGATGCCTGCGGTGTGACTTCCGTCACGGACGGATGTTTTTCCGGAGTACAGCTGACCGGGCTCTACAGTCGGGTCAGCGGCTCTTTCGCCGGCTTCTCCGCCAACATCGGGGTTCAAATCCACCAGGGTCCTGCTGCCGGATTCCAGTATTCCGGCCTTGCCAATTTCCACTATAACTTTTTCACCGGTGCCCAGTTTTGCTGTGTTTTGAATTATACCGGCAAAGGATTCCGCGGTGCCCAGATCAGCGGCCTGATGAATCTTAACGATGGCACGGGCGGGTTTCTTCAGGTCGGTTCGATAGCCAACGTCAACGTCGGGACTTTCGGCGGAATGCAGTTGGCGGCTGTCATGAATTTTGCCGGGGCCGAAGCCGGCGGCGGGCAGTACGCGCTGCTGAACTATGCAGCCCGGCTGAAAGGCGTCCAAATCGGCCTGGTTAATATTACCGAGGACATGTCCGGCGTGCAGTTGGGAGCCCTCAACATCTCCCGACGAATTGCCGGGGTGCCCGTGGGTCTGATTAACCTGACAGATGATGGTCAGGTCAACTGCGTGGTTTACGCCAGCAATCTGTCCCTGTACAATCTCGGCCTGCGAACCGTTGTAAACAACTGGTCCTCCGTGGTTTCCCTTGGATATTCAGATCAGACTTCCGACGCAGTAAACTCCCTTTTTCTGGGCTGGCACTTCGGACGCCTGTTCCCGATCAGCCACAGACTGGGACTTACTGCAGATGTAGGTTATCTGCATATCGTCCCCGGTGATTACAACGATAGCCAAATAAACAACAATGTGCATTATGCCCTGCAAATACGGTTATTTGCTGATTACCGGCTTACAAATAGCTTTTCCATGATTGGAGGAGTCGGTTCCAGCAAAGTTTTTTCCGATTATACAAGCCATGCTCGATTCACTACTGAAGGCCATGTTTTCGGTGGGATCATACTTTTAAATTTATGATGAAAATAACGACACTACTCATCACCTTCAACTTATTGGGCCAGCTTTCGTCAAGTTCAGCGACTGCCGAGCCTATTGACTGGAACCTGAACACAGCCTCGGCCCCGGCAGACACCTTAATAATAGACGAAAACTTCTTCCGGACGACTGTTGAAGTGATCGGGCTCAACCTCTCGGTATGGTCCTACAATCGCTACATTCGCCCGGGCGGAGGGGACGGTTTCCGCACCGGTTTCAACAGCTGGAAGGAAAACCTGATAAACGGTTTCGAATGGGACGACAACAACTTCGAAACCAACCAGTTCGCCCATCCATACCACGGCAGCCTTTATTTCAATGCTGCCCGCAGCAACGGCTACTCGTTCTGGGAATCGGTGCCCTTCACCTTTGCCGGCAGCTTTGAGTGGGAGTATTTCGGAGAAACCCATCATCCAAGCATGAACGACTGGATCGCCACCAGTGTGGGCGGTTTCGGTCTGGGTGAAATACTGTATCGCTTCAGCGAAATGGTGCTGGATAATCGCGCCAGCGGTAGCGAGCGAACCTGGCGGGAGATCAGTGGATTCGCCATCAATCCCGTTAGAGGCTTGAACCGTTTGATCGACGGTAACACCTCACGCTATCACCCGAACAGCGCCGAACGATTCGCCCTTAATTACCGCTCCCAAATGGATATCGGCGTGCGCCAAACAGGTGATAAAATGTTGTGGGATTCCGACACAACCAGGTTTTTCGTTCACTTTCAGTTCGATTACGGCGATCCCTTCTTCGGCGACATGAACAGCCCCTATGACCACTTTGATCTGTATATGCAAATGAATATTGGCGACAAAAGCGTAATCGGTCGGGTCCAGAGCGATGGTCTGCTGGCTGGCACCTTCATAAGTGAAACCGACAAAGCCTCCCACATCCTTGCTGCCTGGCATCACTTCGACTATTTCAACAGCAATCAATTTGAATTCGGCGGCCAAAGCCTGGGCGGGGGTATGCTATCACGCTTCGAGACTGAATCCGGCTTGGAGCTGCGAACCTATCTGGACCTGAACGTCATCATCCTGGGAGCCTCTACCAGTGAATACCCCAATCTCAGTGGGCGCGACTATGACTACGGTTCCGGCGGCAGCGCGAATTTTGCCGCGAAGTTCATCAGTAAAGGCCACCCTTTTCTTGCCGTCAGCCATGAGCAGTACTTCATTGGATCGATAAACGGAAACCTGTCCGACCATCATATATCGATATCTACAGCCCGGACGGCCGTTCCCCTGAACAACAACTGGAGTATTGGCGCCGAATATCAACTCACACTGGCCGAGCGTATTTACCAGGATTACCCCGACATCAAGATCCGACGCCCGGAGCTGCGTTTGTTCACCACCCTGCTGCTGTAGTCAAACATGCTCGATATCCTGACCGTGCCGGAAATCCTGCTGCTACCGCTGTAGGTTTTTCGGCGTTAATTCGCAGGCAATGACGTTGACCGTAAATATACCAGGCGGTTTCCTTGATTTTAGATTTGGAAACTGAGAAAAAAAGGAACTCGAAGAGAAATAACTTTCATCTGTCCTCCGCACTTCGGGCACTTGAGAGCGTCAATATCACATACCTTCTTGAGAAGCACAGCCCACAATTGTCTTCTGCGGCAGGAGCATGTAGAAAGGTCTTTTGCGGAAGAAGAGGGTTCTTCTTCAGGTGGTATTTTCAGTAAAATGCCATGGCGGCGCTCACGGCCCCGCCATTCCTGGCTGTACGCTCCATAGTATATGATCTGCTTTGTGCCCTTTTTGGGTATATGAGATGTTATGTGAGTTATCCATTTCATGGGATCTATTACATCGAAGTTTCTGACAAGGGTGGGATGAAAATGCTCCCCCTGTACAGAACCGTGTCCGAACCTTACCTACGGTCCTCCCGAAAGAATATCAACAGGCATCTTCAATTACTCATATTCGATTGTTGGAACACTGACAAAGTTGACTGACTTTGCAGTATGTTTGGATCACTGTCTATTGATTCATGTTTGCAGAATGGATGTTAAATGACTGAAAACAGATTTAGTAATTCTTCAGTCAGAATCATGAAAATATCGGCGATTGTTCTTGGTTGTCTAATGATTCTGGCGGCTCTGCTGTCGAACGTGCTGGGATTGAGTATAGGTTCGGGATTAAGCAGGAACCAGATAGGTTTTGCTATTGCGGGAATCGCTCTCATCATCAGCGGTGTTCTGGGAAAACGTTTTCCGGCGTTTTACAAAGGCGCCGCGCTGATGTTACTGAACATTGTTCTTGCACTGGTTCTTCTCGATTTTGTATCGCTCGTGCTTGTTAAGCTGATCGACCCTGAGAAATTCAGCATCAGAGCAAGAAAAATAGAGCATGTAGATTTTCTTGATAAAGGACAGAGTGTTATTATCAGTTCATATATCCCTTATGTAATGTGGAGATCGAATCCCTCATTTCCCGGCGATCAGGTTACGATAGATGATAACGGCTTCCGTGTTACTCCCGAAGCACATCAAAGCCCTGATGCCTTCAGCGTATTCATGTTCGGTGGATCAGCCCTGTGGGGAGCGAATGTAAATGATTCATGCACAATTGCAGCGTATCTGCAGAAAGAACTCTCAGAAATGGTCGAACATCCCGTTGCAGTGGCACAGATGGACAACATAATTTAGACCACAAGTGTTGAGCTTGGTGCCTCCGGCAAGGACAACGCCTACAACTGGCAGATTCCTGCCAAGATGGGCAGCGGAGTTTACTTTGTCCGCGCAACTGTGAACGGCAGCATAGGCTCCACGAGAATGACCGTTGTCAGGTAAGTAGAGAGAGAGAGAGAGAGAGAGAGAGAGAGAGAGAGAGAACAGAAGGAAAAGAATAAAAGAGGAAAGGGCATCCACGAGGGTGCCCTCCTTTGTGCGAGCCGGATAAGTGGTTATGCTACTCTCGCATGATAGCTGAAAACGGGACTGCTGCGGATAGTACGCAGCGAATCCGCTTGAACAAAGGAAAGACCCATGAGATTCATGATATGCTGTATCGTCCTTTTTCTTTTCGGCTGCTCTGACAGCACAGGTCCCGAAGAAAGCGGGTATCAGGTAATACCACCGGAGAATCCACAGCCCCACCAGGGAAGAATCTTCGGAATTAATCCTTCCGAGAGCTGCGAGGGTTTTCTGCCCTCATTCGATGTGGCGCAGGAGGCTGGAATCCAGGTAGTAGAATTGATCCTCGCCTGGGATCAGATTGAGGTATCAGAAGGAGTATACGAAGATCCCTGGGGAGCACTTGAGGCTATTTCATTTTACGGCAATGAAGATGTTGAAGTGCTTCTTACGATATCCGTTATAAATACAGTGGAGAGAACAGTACCGGATTATCTTGATGGTTATGACTACAGCTCTCCAGAGGTTGCACAGGCTTTCGAGAACATGATAGACTGGGTAATGGCTCAGATATCTCCGAATGTTACTATTGCCGCCCTCGCCATAGGAAACGAAGTCGACTGTCTTCTTGATGGAGCGTCCCAGTGGAATGATTATACCAGTTTTTACCAGACGGCTTCCGCGTATGTTCACCAGAACCAGCCGGCTCTTCTTATCGGAGTCAAGTGCACTGTAACCGGCGGGCTGCTTGGAGGAGAGACCGGGGAGATACAGGCAATTAATCAGTACAGTGATGTAGTCATGCTGAACTATTATTCCCTGGACTCGGAATTCATAGTTATGGACCCGCTTGTTGTTCATCAGCACTTTGAGCAGATTATTGCCTGCTTTCCTGGAAGAAGTATCTGGATGACAGAGCTTGGCTATCCGTCCGGTCCCAACTGCAACAGCTCCGAGACTATGCAGGCGGAGTTCTATCACGAGCTGTTCACCGCCTGGGATGATCACATTGGAGAGATTGACCTGGTTCTTATTGACTGGCTTCACGATGCGACACCTGAACAGGTGGAAGAGTGGGTGGAGTACTATGGATCGTCAAACCCGGGTTTCGTTGAGTTTCTCTCCACACTCGGCCTGAGGAATTACAACCATACTGACAAGTACGCTTGGATTCAGCTGCTGGAAGAGACGGCCGCAAGGGGATGGAATTAACTCGAACTCCCGCAGAGTTTGAGCCGATTACGTTAAATTTGATGTTTCAATCCACGCTCCCTCGCGACGTACCTGCAGCTGTCGGTGGCAGTCATATTAAGAACCGATTCCCTGTTAGTCTCCGCAGAAAGTCCTTCCCATTCACTACCCGGAAGGAACGTATGAATACCACCTGCCTGAAGATCCATCACAGCGATCCTGCCATCGGACAGTCTTGTCATTGAGAGGGGATTCACGAATTCACCCGTGCCGGTTCCACGCCTGCCGAAGCTTTTGACGAACTCCCCGGCATGTGTGTACTCGCGAGTGCAGCATGCCGGTCTGTCAAGAATCAGAATATTGCCGTTAATCGAGTGTGCGGAACTCTCGATTGAACCGAATACGTAATTTGAGTCAACAAGTTCAACGCCGATAAAGTCAACAATAATAAGTTCGCGAATGGTTTCAGTTGATCCAGCTGGTCCGGTCGTATCAGTATCAGCAGGCTCTCCAGCGCAGGATGCCAGCAGTGAAACAAGAAACAGCAAAAAAACAAAAGGAAATAGATATCTCATGATATATCGGCTATCACTTCCGGCCCGACATCATGCAGCGCAGTTATAAAGTGTTACAAAATATTAATACTCCATTCATAGAGTAGGAACAGATATATTTAAAATGCTTATATTCGTATTTGATGCAGCATTGTTAAAACCGGTTTCAATCGGCTTTATGAAGAGGAGTTGAAATGCAGCAGTTACTAACCTTGTCAGTCATTCTGGTTGTTTTTGCGTTTGGCGGAATTCAGCAACAGGATGTTTCAAGGGCGGACATCTATATCGGACCGGGACAGGACACTCTATTGATTGATGAGGATTTCGTTCAGGATGGCAACATATTCATTTACGGAGATGGAGTTCTGCTCGTTGATGACGCGAAGCTGACCATGTCCGGCCATGTCTACGCCCAGGATCAGGGGAAGGCTGTATTCAGAAACAATGCCTGGCTGCACTTCAACCAGTTCTATGTTGGTCAATATTTTGTATTTCTTGTTAACAACTCCGAGTTCGAAGCTGCGGACGCAACCGTGGACGCGAACGGTGTCATGCACTACGTTCAGCTTCATGACGATTGTATCTACACAGCCGTACGCACGGATTTCCCCGACTGGACATTCAGAAAGGTATTCGACAGGGCATCCCTGATACTGGAAGATGTGGATCATGTCGGGGATATAATGGTTGACGATTCCTGTTTCGTGCATTTCACTCAATGCGATACGCTCATGCCATGGCTGGAAACCTGTGACGGTTCCGTCATAAATATCGAGTTTCCTGATCCTGATTATGTGGAGCATTTCGAGTTCTCCGAAAGCACACCAGGCATTGACGGTATAGGTTTTACGTTCATCGTTGACCAATGCAGCAGGTGCTGGTGGTCTATTGAATCTCAGCCCGGTTCTTCGGTTACGATAAATAACTCTGTAATAAGAGGCTCATGCGTCAGAATGCCCGGTTCCTATACAGTCAATATTCAGAATATCGAGAATAACAGCTATTTTTCGCATCTGGTGGTTCCTCTGGAAGACAGGCTGCTTGAATACATCAATACTTACGTTTACTGGTGGAACTGGTATCCTATGGAAAACACAATATTCAATATAGATTCCAGTGTTTTCGGCGAATTGATAGGAAGAGGCAATTCCGAAACCTATGCCGTGGATTGCGTTCATGACGGAGCGACAATAAGCCTGGGCGTTGAGGACAGCGCTTTTGTCTCGTTTGCCGAGGGAACATGCCTGGCTTATGTCTCTTCCTGGGACAGGGGGACAATGCTGCTTACGAACTCCACCGTAACTCCCATGTGGCCATATCAGTCCACAAATATCGCTCACAACCATTCAAGTATGCTGGCTGTCAACTCCTTTTTTGAATACGAACCTGAAGCGATGGATACTGCTCTTGTGATGGTGGCCGCGATAGACGGGCCATCGTCCGGACAGGTTGATGACAGCATTGATATAACCGGCTCCGCATGGATGGATACCGGTGAATACAATCCTGTGGTATTCGACAG
>JAUXIK010000165.1 GCA_030620995.1 Candidatus Aegiribacteria sp. | reverse complement strand
GCCGGCGGTGAACATATGCTGGCGGAATACCTCCATTGCCCTTTTCATGAGCGGATGACTGAGATGCACGTAAGCAACGTCTTTCCGGTCAGCCGCGTCCTCAGGCGAAAAGACAAGTTTCAAGAGGGAACCGTCCGGTGATTTAATGGAGCGGGAACATCTCTCGCCCCAGTGCTCCGGGGCTTTTCTGAGCAGCGCTCCTTTTTGCGCAAGGTCACCGGGAGCATTTTCCAATCCCGGGTGGCCATCTACTTTCAGCGCGTCATTCAGAACCTGCCTGATAACTGCGGGATCAGCTTCCCAGTATTCTCTGGCATTTTCAATGTATGTTGAAAGCTCAGTATTTCTTCTGGAGTCGTAAATATCTCGTTTCACATCAGCGCTGAGGGCTGTTCTTGGCTCAAGGGTGTCCAGGTCGGAAGCGGTTTCACCGAGCATTCTCTTTTCAATGTTCTTCTCTATTATCGATGCCACTCCTCCGAGATCGTCCCTCTGCTGCTGCACTTTCTCCACTACTTTTTTCAGATATTCATCATCGCTTCTGTCAGTATGTACGAAGTGGTGAATTACGACTTCATCAGCCTTCTGTCCGTGCCTGTCTATTCTGTCGTTACGCTGTTCAAGCCTGGTGGGGTTCCATGGTATTTCCCAGTGAATGAGGTATCTGCAGTGTTTCTGGAGGTTCAGGCCTTCCGCGGCCGCATCCGTGGCTATGAGAATTCGGAGGGGGTTCGTTCGCGGGTCTGTCTGAAAGGCGCTTTTTATCAGTTCCCGCTCCATAGAGGACATGCCGCCGTACAGCTGCATTATTCTGTCTTCGCCGCAATAGTTAACAAGGTGATGACGGAGATACTCAAGAGTATCCCTGTACTCGGTGAATATTATCAGGCGCTCTGTGTTCCAGTCATTCCCTGTTCTGAGATGCTTCTCTATCCAGTTTTTCAGCACTTCTGTTTTTGAGTCCTCAGCAAGGCTGTTCTTCTCTGATTGTTGAAGCAGGTATTGCAGGTTCTGTTTCTGCGCTGTTGAAAGTTCCGGGAAAAATCTGGAACATTCCGTCAGCGCCTGTCCTTCCAGCTGGTCCTTTACAAGATCATCTGCATGGTCTTCTTCGGTTCTCTTAACCGCGATCTCCATCAGCCTGCGATCCGGTTCTGTTGTTGTTTCTGTGCTGGATTTGAAGAAATGATCAGCATGGGTAAGCATTGATCTGTGGAAAGCAAGAGGGCAGGAAAGAAAGCGCTTCTTGAGCATGGTAAGCGCGAACCTTACGGGCATGCGCACATTCGCGTCCATGTTTTCCCGCAGTCTGCTGGTTATGTACTCGTCGAGTGTTTCCGCTATTTGGTTTGCTGTTGCTTCCTGTGGTACTTCAAGTGCCTCTACCCTGCGTTTTGACAGATTTCTGGTGGTTCCCAGAGTAAGTATCTCGTCTTTCATCCGCCTGATCATGACAGCGCTGACCGATGATCTGTCAACCTGTGAATCGCGATGAAAACGGAGAGGGTCCAGCAGCTCCAGCAACCCTGTGAAACTCTCGGTGTATCCGTTATGGGGAGTTGCTGTAACGAAGAGCCTGTGCCTGAAGTGCGGAGACAGGTTCCTGAGCATTTTTGTTCTCTGTGAATCCCGCACATACCACTGCCGTCCGACAGGGGCACAGTTGTGAGCCTCGTCAAGGATCATGAGATCCCATGAGGACATCGTTCCATCTGATTTCCGGAGCCCTGCCACGAAATTCCTGAGATGTACTTCCCTCTTTATGAAATCCATACTGGTTATAAGCCAGGGGTGGCTCTGCCAGGGATTAACGTGAGTGCCGTACTCCCTTCTGAGATTGAGTATCGCATGTCGGTCGATGATCTTGAATGACAGGTTGAACTTCTCATCCATCTCTTCCTGCCACTGCACCTGAAGAGAAGCAGGACAGCCTATCAGGCAGTCTCGTACGCGGTTCCTGCTTATCATCTCCTGCAGAACAAGACCGGATTCAATGGTTTTACCAAGGCCCACATCATCAGCAATGAGCAGGTTGACCCTGGG
>JAUXIK010000174.1 GCA_030620995.1 Candidatus Aegiribacteria sp. | reverse complement strand
TGCGTCTGAACGGTTCAGATATCCTAAAAGTTCCAGTTTGAAATGAACTTCAGATAAGGTTGTGGGAGGCGGCAATTCTGTGAAGAATTTGAACAGCTCGCTGAATGCTTCCTTATTCCCGAATGAAATCAGGCCGGCAAGACTGGTTATGCCCGAGTCCCGTTCTTCCGGGTCCGAACTCCGCATGGCTGCAGCATATTCATCAACGGGTATCGATTTTAGGTCGATATTTCTGATCTGTTCTTCCAGCATATCAGTCTCAAGAGATTCCAGATCAAGTTCACCTGTTTCATTAAAATGAGATAATGCAAGTCCAAGAGGGCTGTTGTCATCGATCTCTACATCTTCGATTTCCTCAAAATCACCACATGCCTTACGTTCTCCTGAGAATTTTATGCGATCTAACAGTTTCTGACAGGAAGCGGTTTTTCGATCTTCAAGCAGTTCATCGATAAAGGGATCTAACGCTTCGTCATTCAGACAAACACCGAATTCCGTTGCTTCTCCCATACATGCCGGAAAGAACTGATTGCAGTTAAAACAGATCCTTTCTAATTCTTCTTTTCCCATTTCTACTGATTTCATCCTTTCTTTCGAAACTTCATGCTTTATCATCGTAGGCGCTGAGAATCCGCAGATGGAAATGAAATCCCGCCAGAGGGTCAAGCATCCCAATGAAATCCTCAATCGTGATCCTTTTGCCGTCAATGAAGAAAGCTTTATCGTATTCAGTGTCAGAGAAATCATCATTGCAGTCAATTCTTCCTCTGAGCATGTCCTTGGGACCGATTACCCATCTTCCATCTTCCTTTTTCAGATGTCTCCGGTTCAGCCCCCTCCTGATCTTCTTCAGAAGCTTCTCCTCGGCGTCAAAGAAGCCATCAACAGATTCCGACTCAATTCGGAACACATATCCGGGCTCATTACCCTGTTTCACCTCCACCGCTTCGACAAAAGGGCCAGTTGGATAAGGAAATGCTCCAATCTTGAAATTATACTCTCTTCCCCATTGATCTTTTATGAAATGATCTTCCCCGCTCTCCATAGTATCATGAATGATATGCTCAGTCATACCGGATCCCCTTTCCTTCTCCGGAATCGCCTTTTTTTACTCCGGTTCATTCAGTATTTCGGCTATTTCCATAATGACGCTTTCTCTGGAATGAACTCAATGCACATACATATTCTATGCAAACACCGATTTTCCTTCCAAGTTTATGTGACAGGCGTATAATCATACTACTTCCGTAAGAAGTTGATAACATGTTCTCCTGAAATGACTTCAGGATGACTGATATCATCGTCAAGAACGAACAACCGATACCTTATGTTATCCACACTTGAGAATAAAGGTGTATTTGCCACTTTCTTTCGGAGCTGGCTTATCAGGGGTTCAATATTATCGTGTGAAATATGGAGTTTAACCTCTCCGATCAGCAGTTCTCCTTTTCTTTCAGGGCTTGCTGACACAACATCCAGTTCTATACCGTGCTCTCTTCTTCCTGACCACCAGCCCGAGGCAGGCCCCCAGTGCAATTCGTCAATGGTCATCCGCGGTATACTTGTTCTTACAAGATCTTCCCATACATGACCCAGGTACTGATTCCAGGATGTCCTGATGGATTCCAGAACAAATTCCTTTCCACCGGACTCAAGCAGAGACATTTCCGGTTCAACAAACCGGAACCAGAAACGGAGAAATGAATCCTTAATGCTGTAGTAACTGAGTTTTGACTTTCGGGGAGACTGCCCGAATGGTATTCGTCGTTCAATATAGCCCAGTTCCTGTAACCTTGAGATGGGTCTATAGATCGATGTAGCCTGCTT
>JAUXIK010000086.1 GCA_030620995.1 Candidatus Aegiribacteria sp. | reverse complement strand
TCTCATAAGCTTTTCAGAAATCCGTACAGCTGTAGCCATTGTATCGCCTCCTCTTTTGCATTGCAAATATATATCATAGTGCAACATTATGCAACGCCGATGAGTAAATCCTTTAAAAGCGAACGTTGAGCTCAGGGGTCGGCGTTTCGCCGATCCCCTGTAGCGACTGGTTCGGCAATTCAAATATCATCTGGAGTCAGACCCGTCTTCTTGCCAATGCGCGCAAGCATCCTCGGTCCGATCTCTACTTTGTCATGAAATGCGAACACGTAGTTTGGCCAGCCAGTCCTCTTAAGTACCCGATGAGAACCCTTCTGACGTTTGATTGACCAGCCTATACGTTGAAGACCAGCTAGGACCTGGCTGGCTTTGCTTGAGCTCCATTCAGTCATGAGGGTATCGCGAATAGCTCTTTTAGCTCTGGAATGGCTTCACCATGTTCAAGACGATCTGCTATTGAACGAAGTGCGAGAGCCTCGACCTTGGAAACTACCTCATCCCGGGTTTTCCCATAGACCATGACCCCTGGCAGATCAGGAACCTCGGCAATCCAACGGCCGTCTTGTTCTCTTTCGATTTCAACAATCATGATTTCACCTCTGCATCTACGATACCTCAGAATGCGGCACGCGACAATATTCCTTATATGTGCCGAACGCTCCGGCTCAGTAGCAAGCAGTGAACAGAGTGGAAGAGCAAGGTAGTGCTTGTCTACTGCAGCCGGTTGTTCTGCTCAAGTTCTTATGCCCAGTCCATTTTTAACTTGCGATGGTGGTTCACACAATCCAGTAAGTACAGGTTGATAAGACTCTGGTAAGGAATGTCGTTTTCTTTTGCTAGAGCTTTAAAGTATTCAATGATCTCAGGCTGTAAACGAAGTGTGATCTGCTTCTTCAAGCGTTTCGCATAAGGGTTTCGCCTAGATTTCATTCCTGAGAAGTCGTACTCGTCTTTCATAACATCACCTCCGATAATGCCTAGCCTCATTTCTCGTTGCTTTCCGGGCGGAGATAATTCGAATAACCGATTCATTTTCCTTGCTGCAATGGCATACAAGCAGCAAGCGGAATCGTGCGCTTAGACCAAGCATCAAGAATCGGTTCTCCCATTCTGAATGCTCATCATCATAGAACTCAACCGCCCACTCATCATAGAAAACACTTACTGCTTCCTCGAATGAGATTCCATGCTTTTTCAGGTTCTGATTAGCCTTCTCAGAATCCCATTCGAATCGTAGTGCTTTCATATGTATATTGTAGCTACATTGTGGTTGATAGTCAAGTTCCTTTATGCAGAACATCAACCATCACTCGCGGAAGAAGTTGTATACACAGCCCGTCGAGTGCATGGCTTTGTTCGATTTCTATCTGTATACATTTTTCCTGTGTCTGGCTCTGACTACACAGACGATGAGTTCCTCATCTTCGATCTCATATATCACCCTGTATACACCACAGCGTAATCTGTACTTCTCCTCACCAGAGAGTTTCCTGGATTGTGGCGGGCGTGGATCCTTGGCAAGAGCCCCAATTGCCTTAACGATGCGCCTCACATCCTTCTTAGGTATGCCATCGAGATCTTTGTGGACCGACTTGCGTACAAGAATTTTATATTCTGCCATTGCGCTTCAGCTCATTAACGAACTCCTCGAAGGCGATAACAGGCTCATCTTGTCGAATTCGGAATACAGCGAGATCATCTGCATCTGCGGCAAGTTCATCGCGGATTGCATCGTTTACCAGGTCTGACATCGAGCGTGATGTCTCGATCGATTTGAGTCGTAGAGCCTTGTGCAGATCAGGTTCAAGATATACTGTAGATCGCTTGGTCAGTTCAGTCATGATTTACCTCCGATTCTGTACGATGTATAACGCTATAACGTTATGACGTCAAGATGTCTTTCTGATACTGAATCGAACATAAAAATCACCTGCCTGACGAGTGGCGAAGCCGCGAGAAAGGTCAGGTGAATGGAGTTGTTATAGGTTTATTTTATTCATTGGAATTTTGCTTTACTTTTCATATTCCCATGCTGATACGACAAAATAACGATAATCATTTTCTGGTTTTTTGAATTTGTAACTATCTTTATTTTGAATGTCTTGAAAATAACCATGTAGAATGAACCTGCCATTGAGGTTGACTGGTGCCTTTTTGCCTTCAGGAAATACTGCATGAACCGATTCTCTAGTTTTCGAATTTCGGAACTCTAACTCACGACCAACAGGAAAATCTCTGCCAGCTCCGCACACAAGTGGATGCTGAGTTGTTGATGAAGACGGATCAACATAAATAAAATTCTTCAACGTGATGGAAGTGATCGCTTGTCTTTCGGTATCAGACAATGACTGGATATTTTGAGTATCTGAACAGCCTAGTAAACAAAATAGGACAATAATGCAAAAAAGTCTAATTTTCATTTTTAATTATTTTTCCTATAACGCTTCGAATGAGCTGCTGTAACACCAGTATCTAAACTGTTCAAATCAGCTCGATTCGATTGTTATCTCATTCTATATTGCATGGAATTGATGAACTTCTTCTGCTATTTTTTCCATATTGGCATCAATAGTGCTGTCCAAATCATAATCCATTTGTAGTCCAAGCCAGAAGCTTGGGGAATTTCCAAAATACATGCCAAGACGAAGGGCAGTATCTGCTGTTATCCGTCTCTTTCCATGTACTATTTCATTGATGCGACGAGGAGAAACTCCCAGCTCATTTCCTAGTTTGTTCTGACTTAGCCCAAGAGGGAGCATGAACTCCTCCATAAGAACTTCTCCGGGATGCAATGGTTTTATTATTTTCATATTTCACCTCTAGTGATAATCAACAATCTCAACTTCGAACGCGTTTCCGTTTTTCCAAACGAAGCAGATTCGCCATTGCTTATTGATCCTAATGCTATGCTGTCCTTTCCGTCTTCCGCTAAGAGATTCAAACCGATTACTCGGTGGAACTCTTAAATCTTCAGTTCTTGAACTTCTGTGAAGCATCCTCAATTTCCTGAATGCAACCCTTTGGATAGAAGAAGGTAGCTTTCTCGAGTGTTCTCTGTTGAAGAGCTTCTCAGTTTCTCTGCACTTAAAACTCTGTATCATATGTTGAATCTATATCGCATAACGTTATGCGTCAAGTATTATTGAGATAATACTGAGTTGACCTGCGTCATTGATAACTGAGCTGGCACTCGGACGCAAGTTCGGGTGTCCAGCGAAGTTGAGATGATGTCTGCGTCCAACGACTTGTTCGAGCCGCGCGTAGCGCGGCGCGAACGCTTGCATAACCAGCACAGATATTGCTTTGGCTTATAGCTTTGCATTTGTGGCTGGTTCATGCATTTGTTCGAATCCCGATTACGCTCTGGCTTCCTGAATATGCCTGGCTATCAGCATCTTGATTAAGGATTGGCGGGGAACACCAAGTCGCTTTGCTTCTTTGTCGAGTGAATGTATCATCCAAACGGGGAAGTCAACGTTTACTCGTTTCTGCTCCTGCTCGACACGACGAGCCTTACTGAGCTCGAGATATCTGAGGATATCCTCACCGTTATCGAACTTTCTGTCCAGGTCCTTAGCCTTCATAGAGAATCACCTCCTCATCGCGGGACCGACGCACCGAGATAATCCTGATGACACCATTACGGTATGTGATAATGCCAGACCAATGGATTTGACCGATCCTGCCAATCACCATGAATCGTGACTCATCTTCCGTCCTTGCCGGAATCTCCAGCAGGTCAGGATCATCCCACAATTCCTGAGCATCGTCGAAATATATCCCGTGCTTCTCAGCATTACGTTCGCTTTTTCGAGCATCGTATTCGAATTTCATGGTATACTATCTATACCTATGAGGCGGGGGTATGTCAAGCTATTTCCTTAATTTGAACGCTTCAGTTCAGCAGATGGATGCCAAGCCAAAACAGTATTGACATTCTGCTGGAACTGATTGTTAAGTTCTTTATTGCTTTTGTTCTAATTTCAAGCTTACCGTGAAGACGATAATATTCCGTGCCTTCAATCACAAGGGGTTTGAGGGATACAAACAGGTTTTTGTCCATGTATCTATTTGAGGAATCAGCTGGGGTCTCGGCAGCATTAAGCCCAGTATCGTCCTGAGAATTGCCGGGGTTGTAGAAGTATTGCAAGGATTTGGTTCGATACAACTACCTATTCGTGATACTGGAACACATCATCAACGGACATTCCAAACACTTTTGAAATCCTTAGCGCAAGCAGTAGAGATGGGTTATACTTGGATGCCTCAAGGGCAATAATGGTTTGTCGAGTAACATGAGCGAGATCAGCTAATTTCTGCTGCGTCATTTCACCATGCTCAAAACGTAAACGTCGGATTTGATTTTCTAGTTTAGCAGATTCCACAGTTTGTACCCCGTCGATATTGTAAAAGGGTAATGATAGAGGACACAAGAATTTTTAGAGCCACACCAACCCATATAAACAAAGGCAAATAATCAATAGAGATAACTCCGGTATCAGAATGGCTGAAGTAAATCACCAAGGAGATGATAACGAAATAGCTAAATGCAAAGAAGGATGAACCTGAGAAAGACTTTTGTTGAATAGAAATATCACGCTCATCTTCTATGACTTCTGAGGGGTTATTCTTCCGAAGGAAGATAAGATGACCAATGCCCTGAAAACCAAGTACTGCTAACCCAGCATATGCCTTGCTAATCTCCATGGTTTGCCAGATCAGAAAGAATAGCAGTATGCCAATTACCACAACAGAGAGATTGAAAATTGCGAATTTTTCATGCCTGTTCAACATCATAGACCTCCGTCTTTTAAGAATACTGTAACACAAAGATGATAGTAATATATTTCATACATAATGTCAAGTATTTTTTACCAACGTATTTGATTCAGTAAGCAGGGTTTCTAATTTGTTCGGAATTATTTGGTTTGGAAAAGCTCGTAGTAGATTATTAACTTAACGTTTTGCATAACCTGCATAAATATCGTCAGAGCCCGCCCCATAGCGTTTATGACAGGTTCATACAGTTGTTCGGTTGTCTTTAATTCAATTCACTAATCCAGTTAGTAAAAGTGTGTATTATAGCAGGAGCGAGAACGTTCCTGGTTCGCAGCATTAGAAATCCAAAGAACAGGCTGACTGGGATAAGACCCAGAGCATTGATCAATGCTGTGCCCAAAGCTTTATCATCTATTAGCATTCTGAGGGGGAAATGTGCAAGAGCCATTATCACCGAAGCCAACCCCCAGCCACGCCATTTACCTATCCAGGCAATTAGCCTGGTTTGCAGGTATCCTCGAAAGAGAATCTCTTCCTCGAATCCTATGAATGCAAAATAGACTAGTCTGATGCTGTTCCTCCGCTCCAGACCCTGTAACTTTTCAAGTAGATCGTTGTGTTGCATGTAGAACATTAAAACCACGAAAACGAAACCAATCACAATTGATTGCCACAGATTCGTTCTTGAAATCCCAACGCTTTTCAGAGGTTCATGGGCTCTGATAACACAAATCCCAGCAGGCAAAAGGAATAGTAGGAAAGCTATAAAAGCTGGAAAAAGGTCACGAAAGTGCTCGAATTGGGTTCCAGGCATTAGTATTCCAGCCTGTGTTGATCTCCTCACAAGCTCAAACAAAAAGATAATGACAATAGTACCTGTGACAGCAACCAAAGCCCTAAGAGAACTTCTCTTAGGATTGGTTATTCCGGGACTAATAGGTTTACATCGAAGGAGCTTAGTAATACCCCATACTGCACCCGCAAATATGGATAGTGCGATGATTTGGCTTATGAACTGATTCATTCAGAAACCACCCCTTTTCTTACCGAACGTTCTAAATCAGCAGACTGCATTTACCGTGATATTGTTCAAGGAAACTGCAGTTCTGCTGTATTTTGTTGTTCGCCAATTAATTATTGGTGTGATGCCATATACTCTGTGACAGCCTGGGACAATAGACCGGACCGAGTTTCTCCGTGATTTCTTGCGTAATTATCAACAGTGTTTAGTAATCTTTCCGGTATGGTGATATTTACACGTTTTGCTTTCAGTGATAATTTGCTAATATCAATATCTACTAAAGCCCAGAGACCATCTTTATAATTGGGATTATCTTTATGGTTTTCTATAGAGGTTGGCACAGGGATTGGTTCTGAATCAAGGAGCATTCCTTCGATATGACATTCCGCTGCTTCTTGAGACATAGCAATAGCTTCTTCAATTGACGTACCAACAGAGAAGCATCCTGGAATATCAGGAATAGTTACTCCGTAATCCGAGTTCTTGTCCTTATGAATGACAATTGGATATTTCATTGTTTATCTCCACTTCCAACCGGCTTGCCGATAAATATTTCGCAGGGTACCGACAGGAAAATCCTTTTTCGGGTGCGGTACAGTTACTTTTCCTGATTTCTCGGGATGTTTGAATTGGTGGTGGTCACCTTTGGTATGATGAAGTAACCATCCATCCTTTTTCAATCTCCTAATAATATCCCTGCTATTCATGGTGTGTATTATACACATATCTCCTGTACTGAGTCAAGAAGAGGTTTGAATTTATTCTTGGTGTAGCTTTCTGCTTTTACAAATTAATTTCGATATTTCTGATTGCATGATAACTTCGCTATTATAGGCGAACGCTCTGCATCAGCATTTGCTCAGCAATATGCTGCATGCAGTTGTTGAACTAAGCGCTGCGCTGCAGCGCAGATTCCAAATCATATAACATCCTGAGGTTAATAAACATACTTCCTGTAAGGGACGTAACCAAGCGTTCCTGTAACCAGGGAGGATGCTATGACAGCATTGAGGCAAAGGATGATTGAGGATCTTCAGCTCGCGGGAATGAGTGAGAGAACTCAGGAAGTATATGTCAGGGCGGTTCGACATCTAGCGGAATACTGCGGTAAATCGCCTGATAAGATCGATGAGGAAGAGATACGCTCGTACTTTCTCCATGTGAAGAACGAGAAGAAGTGGATGCGTCCAACCTGTACGATAGCGATCTGCGGCATCAAGTTCTTCTGGGAACAGACGTTGAAGCGTGATTGGTCAATAGTAGGATTGGTTCGCCCTGCCCGTGAGAAGAAGCTGCCGGTGATTCTCACTCACGGGGAAGTCATAACCATTATGCGGAATGTCAAACATTTCCGGTATCGCGTATGCCTTGAGACAATCTATTCTCTGGGTTTACGCATACAGGAGGGCACCAGATTACAGGTTTGCGATATAGACAGTGCTCGAATGGTTGTTCATGTGCGGAATGGTAAAGGCGGCAAGGATCGTTATGTGCCACTGCCCGAGCGTACTCTTCAATTACTTCGTGAGTTCTGGCCGATGCACCGGAATGAAGAATGGCTATTCCCCAGGGTCGGGCGGGGGCGTTCAGGCAAGTACGATCTTTTGAGGCCAATCAATGAACCTTTTTCAAAGGCGGTTGTACAGTTTGCCTTTAGAGATGCTCTGATTGCCAGTGGTATACGTAAAAAGGCTCATGTGCATACTCTTAGGCATTCGTATGCAACTCATCTGCTTGAGGCTGGTGTCAATCTGCGGCAGATCCAGACGAACCTTGGTCACAAAAGTCCGGCAACCACCTCGGTTTACACCCACCTGACAGGTGTGGCCCGGGAGAAAGCCAGACAACATCTTGACAACATCATGAATGAGCTTCCCTGATCTGAGGGATCATGATCGAGATGGCGGATATCTTCCGCCAGTACAGGGATGAATATCTCAGGAAGTACGGTTCGCGAATCCTGCCGAGTCACAGGAGAGCAATAGATGATATCATCTCCTGCCGTACTCCCGCGCTCGGTGGCAACCTCTACAGCTGCCCTTCCTGCGGGAAGAAGCGGTACAGCTACCATTCATGCGGTAACCGGCACTGCCCCAAGTGCGGTAACGATGATGCTACACGCTGGGTGGAAAAACAGTCAGCCCGTATTCCTGAAATCCCATGCTTCCTGATAACCTTCACCTTGCCACATGAACTGAACAAAGTCGTCAGGAGTAATCAGAAGGATTGTTACAGTTTATTGTTCAA
>JAUXIK010000012.1 GCA_030620995.1 Candidatus Aegiribacteria sp. | reverse complement strand
GTGAAAGCTACTAGTGAGCTGTCAGCTACTGTTGTATGAATCGGAACCGGACTTGAGATGATAAGGAAGAATAGAATGGAATACATTACATACCTCCAGATGAACGAAAATCATTCAATTACACTCATCATTTTAACGGTATTGTTTTGATTTGAGGATGTCAAGGGGAAGAATCCTTGAAAGAAACAGTGACAGGCTCTATAGAGGGGCACGCACCGGAGGGTGCATATCAGGCATTTATCCCTGAATTCCATCGTCTATTATTCGCACACCAACAAGTTGATGAAGTGTGCTACGTCCCCGGTGCGGAGTCGTCGTCAAGATAGCCGAGGTCTTTGAGTTTCTTTAAAATATCTTCCTCTTCATCAGGATGAACATCATATTTTGGCGGTGGAACAAGGCCTGCGAGTTCAAGATTTCGCATGAATGTGTCATGAGCATTTGTCCGGCAAAGGTCGGATTCGCCTATTTCCCTTATTTCGAAATTCTTCCCTGCGGTAATTCCCGGAGACTTACTGCCTGAGGCGATAACAATAACACCATGATTTGCCAGCATGGCGCATGCAGCGGCTTTTGCCCTTTCATTCTCTTCCATGCCCAGGTTCGCAATAGTTTCAGAGTGAAATACTTCTACTTTCCCTCCTCTATCTTCAATCTCGCTGCCAAGTTCATCAAGAATCGATTCTTTCGAGCCGGCTTCAGTTCTGATCCAGATAATAAGCCCTTTCAATTGTCTTCTCCGTTTCCGGCAGCTTCCATAAGGATTTGTGCTATTTCGGGCCGCGTGAACTCAGGTGGCGGCATTTTCCCTTCGATCAGCATCGCTCTGACTTTCTTACCTGAGAGAAATACATGGTGTTCACTGCCATGAGCACATGTTTTCAGGGTTGCCATGCCGCCGCATTTCTCACAGAAGAAAGCGTGTTCGAACTTGAGCGGGACGATTCCGAGTTGATCCTGATCGAATCTGTCAAATATCTTCTGAGCATCGTAAGTGCCGTAGAAGTTGCCTACACCCGCATGATCTCTTCCCACGATAAAATGGCTGCATCCGTAATTCTTCCTTAGAATGGCATGAAATACTGCCTCCCTCGGTCCTGCATACCTCATTGCCGCTGGAAACACGCTCATGGCAACCCTTGTCGAAGGATAGTAATCTTTCAGAATCTCTTCGTAGCAGTGCATTCTGACATCAGCCGGAATGTCTCCTGATTGAGTCTCACCGACAAGCGGATGCAGAAGAAGACCGTCAACTATTTCCATAGCGCATTTCTGGATATACTCGTGAGCGCGGTGTATGGGATTCCTTGTCTGAAATGCAACTACTGTATTCCAGCCCCTTGCCCGGAAAAGAACCCTGGTTTCTTTGGGATCCAGTCTGTAATTCTGAAAGCTCTCGGATTCTCTCCGTCTGATAGAACGTACTTTGCCGCCTATGTAGGTTCCTGAAAGGCTATTCAGATATGCTGCTCCTGGATGTGAGTCATCAGCAGTGCCAAGGGTATTTTCTGCTTCAGCGACCAGATCAGCATTAAATACATCCTCTATCTCCATATCGCCCCAGATCAGGCCATCTTCGTCCCTGAGCCCGACATGATCACCCTTCGATACTTCAGGATCATCCGGTTTTCCGGAGAAAACAACGGGAAGAGACCATACAGGTCCTGACGAAAGATGCATGAGATCGATAACAGACATGTAGTCATCCCTGCACATGAATCCCTCAAGGGGGCTCATTGCTCCGTTACCTATCATCTCCAGATCGTTCTTTTCTCTGGCGTTCAACGTAAGGAGGATTCCTTTTTCAACCTGACGGATGATCTCCTCTGCCTTTTTCCCCTCACATTGCCTGTCTGTCAGTCTTCCACCGTGTGGAGATACAAGCATCTTTTCCGCCTTTCATTCCATATGATAAATTCAGCTTGTTGAACTTGAATAAGTTGCGGAAATATATCTCAGTGTAACATTTCATGCTACCTTTGACCTGCGCTAATTGAATGTTTCGTGACTGGTCAGGAAGCGTAAACTTATCTATTGTTGAAAATCATTGAAAGGAATCGAATATGACTGATGTTCCGATAAAAGTTGATAATCTGGAGAAAACCTTCAGAAAAAAACTAGGGTTCTCCAGTTTCAAGGCTGTTGATTCATTAAGCTTCCAGGTTAATAAGGGAGAAATACTAGGATTTCTGGGCCCTAACGGAGCGGGGAAAACAACAACTATCAAGTGTATTCTCGGATTGCTCAAACCCACCTCCGGTAATGTACTGCTCTGGAATGAACTTCCCGCATCGAAGAGTGTAAGAATGAGAATCGGCTATGTTCCGGAGAATCCGGATTACGAAGACATTTTTACACCTCTTGAATTCATGACGATGTTTTCCTCAATGCGTAAACTGGATATTTCGAAAGACCGGATGTTATCCATACTCGGAAGAGTTGGGCTTGAAGCATGGGTTAAAGTCAGGATCAGGAATTTTTCCAAGGGCATGAAACAGCGCATGAGCCTCGCTCTCGCTCTTCAATCTCAACCGGAACTCCTTATCATGGATGAACCCACCGGCGGTCTCGATCCTGCGGCAAGGAAGGAATTCCGCGATGTCATACTTGAAGAAAATCAGCGGGGAGCTTCAATATTTCTCTCTTCACATCTGCTTTCCGAAGTTGAGACTATCTGTGATCGAGCTGTAATACTGGCTAAAGGGAAAAAAGTGACAGAAGGCCATCTTGATGATCTTCTGAGAACAGAGGATCTTTTCAGCATTTCATTTAAAGTACCCGGCACTGAATCTGATGCGCCTGAGGGAAAAGAGGTCATAGCTGCCGATTTGCAGAAGACGATAGACGAACTGAGGCAGAGCGGGAAGAACATTCTGGAAGTAAAACCGGTGTATAGAAGTCTCGAGGAAGTCTTCCTCTCCGCTACCCGGGGAGGTAAATTGTGAAACCGGTAATGACCTTTGCTCTTATGACTCTCAGAACCCTCCTTCGCAGAAGGACGATCTGGGGTATCAGTATTGTCATCCTGCTTGCCTTATTCGGTATAGGACAGATTCCGGGATATGGTATTTCAAATGAAGGTAGATTCATTCTTGATTTTGGTCTCTTTGGTCTTGAGATTGGTGCTCTTCTACTTGCCATCGGGCTTGCAGCCAATATCTATCCGAGAGACAGGGAGCAGAAAACAGTAATGCCCCTTATCGCCGTACCTCTGTCACGCGGACAGTATCTGATGGGACGGTTTGTCGGTGCTGCGATGGTACAGGCGGCCGCGATGCTTGTCGGCTGCATCGGACTGATGATAATACTCTTTATGAACGGGCTTAACATTCCTGCGGATCTGTTCCCGGCAACGTGTCTTCTTCTGGTGGAAGGATGGTTCCTTCTTGCTGCAGTGTTCTTCTTCAGTTTCTGGACCTCTCCCCCGCTGAACGCTCCATTAACCGTTCTGCTGTTCATATTGTCACAGATGTCTGTTTCCGGATTTATCGGTATGCTTCCCGGTGCACAGGGATTCATGCGCTTTCTGAGGCTTCTGCTGCCCCACATGGATGTGTTTCATATCAAAGACCCGATCGCTCATGGAGTGGGCATACCCGGTGTCTATTTCCTTCTTGCTGCGCTCTACGGACTGGCTTACATGGCGTTCATGCTTTCTGTCGCGCTTGCGGTGTTCAGGAGCCGTGATCTGAAATGAAGTATTTGAAGTTAATAATACTACTTGCACTGATTTCTCTAACAGGATGCAGAATAGACTACGACATAGAAGAAGTCGCCCCGACTGAATATCTCGGTGAAACACATGAACACGACCACGATCATGTGCATACAGAAACAGAAGATCATCACGAACATGTTCCGGATGCGGCTGAAGTATCTCCCGTATACGGTGAAATTCATGAAAAGGAACATGCTCACGAATACGATAGTACCGCAATATCAGGCAGTGACAGACATGTGCACGAAGCAGGAGTTAGAAACCACGGAACAGGGTGGTTCTTCAATCAGCCATGGGCCGCAAAGTTCATCTGGAGAAAGATGATAAGGGATTCAGTCATTCTCCTTATTCTTGCAGCTATTATCCTGCTGGTATCCCGATACCGTTTAAGGAAAAAACTTTGAAAAGCAGATATGTCCCGTTTGTCGCCGCGGTCATATTTCTTACTGTCGCCGTTTACTCCGGAAGACTTGCCGGCGAAGCTGCCATGTCTGATAACACCGCTGAAGAAGCCGCATCGAAAGGTATTGGACAGATTGGAAGCTTCATTGCCGACATTCTATGGCTGCAGCTCGACCGGTATCATCACATCTGGATGTATCAGGGAAATGAATGGGTCACCGCGACAGACTATCTGCCTCAGCTGTGGCTCATAACTAAACTTGATCCGACTTTTGCGGATGCGTATATCGACGGCGGCTATCAGCTCGCGATTAATCTCGACGAAATAAGTGAAGGAATCAGGCTTCTTCAGGAAGGTGTAAGACAATGCCCGGATAACGAACGAGTTCTCTGGGAATACGCTGTAGTTCTCTGGCAAGCAGATTATTACGGTCCGAGAATGACGGAAGAAGCCGCATGGCAGTACCTCAGAATTGTACAAGAAAAACGCGGTCTCATTGAAGAACCATGGAATGAGGGAAACGCTTATTTCCTGCTTGAAAAAGCGTTTGAACAGGACACTCTAAGACGAAACAATCTTGAGATATCCAGACGTTATTCCAACAGGTGCAGCTTTGTCAGACGATCGCGAATAGAAGATGTCTGGAGCAATGAGGACTGATCTTCATCCAGGATATCACTTCTCCTGCACGAACCGCAGACACTGATGCAAATTATCCTGGATACTTATTCTGAATTCCTTTCCTGCTGGGAGAAATACAAAAACCTTCCGGTAAAGGAGCAGATTGAGGGCTGGGCTTCTGAATACATGGGTCTGTGGCCTGATCTGCTGGAGAAACAGCAGGAAAGCTATAGCGACATATCAGAAGACTGGCGCAACATTGCTTTGGAAAGGGTATTCCCCTTTCTGCACAGCCGTATGAATCCCATGAAAACAGCGCATGAAAACCTTATCGAGTTGATCAAACCAATGCACAATCTTGCGATGGAGAAATTCAAGATCGATGAATTCGATATTCTCTATGTTATTTATGTGGGCATAGGATGCGGGGCAGGATGGCTCACAAAACTGCGCAATTCGCAGGCTGTTCTTTTTGGCCTTGAGATGATCGCCGAGTGCAGGTGGACAGATTCTGATTCATTGAAAGGTTTAATAGCACATGAAATAGGTCATGCAATACATGGGAAACTCAGACATGATCCGGAACTGAATCAGGATAAAGGACCCTGGTGGCAGCTTTACACAGAAGGGTACGCTCAACGCTGCGAACACATCATAATGGGTCGAAACAGCTGGCACGAAGGATCCGGCCTTTATACTTCTGACTGGCTTGACTGGTGTACAGCGAATAAAAGTATGCTCGCTGAGAAATTCCTTAAGTTAGCTGAAGAGGAAGCTGATGTGCGTCAATTTTTCGGTTCGTGGTTTGATATACAGGGTTACAGGCAATGCGGATATTACCTGGGGCATGAGGTGATATTGGATTTAGAACGAAAATGTGATATCAGGAACCTTGCCGTACTGAAAGATATCAAGCTCACGATGCAATCCGTACTGGAGTCATATATCAGTAACGGTTAACAACCTGATTCTTGAATCCAGTTCTCAATATGCAGATCCGGAACTCTTTGAAATTCCTTTACATTATTGGTTACAAGAATTAGATCTCTGGTAAGACACTGCGCTGCAATCATTAGATCATATGGACCAATTGGAGTACCCTTTTTATTCAGAAAAGCTCTCACTGCCCCGTAGGCTTGAGTATCGAGATCAGTGAATGGAACTATTTCAAAGCAGGAAAGAAACTCCAGAAGAGCGATTCTGTTTATTTCAGGATATGCGCTCTTTGCAATTCCATATTCAAGCTCAGCAACTGAAATGGCAGATACTCCAATATCGAAAGCTTTTTCTGATTCAAATCTCTGAAGCAGATACTCAGACTTTTTCTTAATCAAGTATATGCAAATATTTGTATCTATAAGGTACATTCAGAATATTCTCTCTCTTGATCCTCTGGTTGCCTGCGACCATCAGAGAAAACATCATCTGAAAACTTTGCCAGGCTGTCTCGAAGAGAACTCCATGGGACATGCATTGATGAAAGCACTAAAGAATTCCCGACTCTCTGGATGTAGAGTTCACTTTCCTCTATCGCATATTCCTTAGGTATCCTGACAGCCTGGCTGTTACCGCTTCTGAACACTTTTGCAGTATGCATTTCACTCCTCCCTTCCTGAATTAAGTATATACGCATGTATATACATGGTCAATAGCCACGATACATAAACTCTATCTTTTCCCTCATAATATTGTAGTGTAAATATGTTTGCATATCACTTCACTGATTGCCAATGTTGGGATATCCTCGTGATTCACCAGGTTTTAACAGACCCTGGAATTGGTTGATAACAAAAATATTCCGATTGACAACACATTATCTGAGGAATTAGTCTTTACATGTATAAGTAGAAATTGGGTTATATGCTGGAATATTTCCAATGACTATGTTAAGCCGTGGTGTTAATAAAATTGAATGGAGAATACTCCAATGACGACAGAAGAAAAAATCATTCAACATATCTCCAGTCTACCTGAGTATCTTCAGGCAGAAGTTCTCGATTTTGTAGAATTTCTTGAAGAAAAAAAAAGAGATCTCAAACAGACTGATGAGAGATCACAGTGGTCCAAGCTTTCCCTCTCCTATGCTATGCGAGGCATGGAAAACGAGCAGACTTCTTATTCTGTAAAAGATATCAAAGAGGAATATGTATGATTCGGGAAGGTCAAATCGTTCTCTTCAGATTTCCCAAAACTGACCAATCCGAAGGCAAACTTCGTCCTGCTCTTATTCTTTGTAAATCCCCAGGGCCGTATGATGATTGGCTTATATGCATGATCTCCTCACAGTTGTCACAGCAAATCCCGGAATTTGATGAAGTTCTGACGGAGAAAGACTCGGATTTTGCATGCTCCGGTCTTAAATATTCGAGTGTTATTAGAATCTCCCGGGTTGCGAATGTCGATAGTAGCATTCTTCTTGGCACGATCGGAGAAATTGACCCCAATCGATTATCACTCATTAAGAAAAGACTCTCCGACTGGCTGAAAGGCATATAGCCAATCGCTCCTGGATCACCATAAATAACTACCGGACTGTGTCAGGGCCTTCGTACCCCTTATCCCTCCTGCTGCTCCAGCAGATAGCAACTGCGGTTGAGTCATTCTCGTTCGCGAATATGTGGCGAACTCCGGGGTCTATTTTGAGGATATCCGCTTCGGAGAGAGTGTATTCCTCATTCTGATCGGGCATTCTTATGACAAGTTCTCCCGAAAGGACGATAACTTCCTCGTTTCTGCCGGGGTGTGTATGATCTCCTCGAACATTTCCGGGCTCAATTGAAAAGATATGGCAGTTTGAAATGTCGGACGTTGATGTAAGGTGATCAAAGGGGTTGATCACATAGCCTCGCGAATCTTTGTGAGTGTCCAGTTTCCTGCGAGGACACGCATTGGATTGTTTGTCCCCGGTTGTGTTGGTTGTTTCATTCATTATTCTGCTTCTTTCTATCGAGGTAACTCCGTACCTGAACAGCTCTGCTCCTGCCGACACCGGGGACTTCCATGATCTCATCGATGGTGGCCGTATTAATCCTTGCTGCACTGCCGAAATGATTCAGAAGGCGAAGCCTTGTTGCTGATCCGATGCCGGGAATATCATCAAGGACTGAATGCAGGCTGCCTGAAGAACGTTTCTGCTGGTGGTAGTGAAGAACAAATCTGTGGGCCTCATCTCTTACACTTCTGAGAAGAGATAAGGGAGTTGAATCCAGGGGAAGCCTGATCACTCTTTCGGATATGCCTTCAAGCAGCTCCTCTTCCCTCTTTGCTATGGAAACAAAGCGGATCTTCTCCGCCCACTCCTCCGCTGCTCGGACTGCTGCCCTGAGCTGAGTTATCCCCCCATCTATCAGAAAGATATCCGGATACTCATCCTCGAGCTTCGATAGATACCTGTCGACGGCGGAGGCTATCATAGCAGGATCGTCCCTGCTTATTTCTGAAGACATGGAGAAGCGTCTGTATCCCGATTTGTCAGGATATCCTTTTCTGAAACTGACAATTGCCGCAACAGGCCAGGAGCCCTGTATTGTGGATGCGTCAAGACATACGATCCAGTTCGCCGGTTTCTGCAGATTGAATATGTCCGCAAGAGCCTCCAGAGCTGCTTCAGTACTCTTTCTGGTTCCTTCCGGGTGTTTCCAGGACAGGCGTACAAGGAAATGCTCCAGGTTTCTCTGAGTCAACTGAAGAATCTCTTTCTTCCCGCCCCGTTCGGGAACGAATACTCTGGCTGACGCGTTTCTTTTTGCCGAGAGCCATTCGACAAGTGCCATATGACCTTCAGGAATCTCCGGAACAAGTATTTCTCTTGGTATATCCTCCGTCTGCGAATAATATGTTCCCAGCAGTATTGAAATTCGTTCGTTCACTGGCGCAAGTTTCCATTTGCTGTCAAAAGGCATTCTCAGAACACCTGTGAAGCGCCCCCCCCGCATCCGCATGACAATTCCCCAGTTGTCCTTAACAGCTACAGTGTCTCTGCTTATACTGTCCTGAATTGAATCAGGCGCAGGCCAGCCGAAACTTTCCAGACGGGAAAGAAGATCCCGCAGTCTTCCGGCTTCTTCATAATCCGTTTCCTCTGACGCTGTATTCATGAGAACGCCAATGCGTTTTCCAGCCCATTCCCAGTCGCCGCGAAGAATTCTGAGCATTTCCTGAACCGTCCTGCTGTATTCTTCTGTAGTGACATTACCTGTACATGGGGCTCTGCAGCGGCCGATCTGCCCCATCAGGCACGGTCTTTCATTAGAGGGCGGATTCTTCCCCCCGCACCTTCTGAGGGGAAAGGTATCAAGGAGGAATTCTTCAAGTTTTCTCAGATTTCTCGCGTCAGGATAAGGGCCGAATCGGGGTCTTCCTGAAATGTTGTTCCGATCTCTTGTTACCTGCAATCGAGGGAAATTCTCATCTGTCGTGATTTCCAGGTACGGATACCTTCCGGAATCCCTGAGCCGGACATTGAGAGGCGGCTTCCGGATACGGATAAGTTCCGCTTCAAGAACAAGCGCGTCCACTTCCGATCCGGTGATAATCCATTCTACTGATACAGCCTTTTCAAGAAGGAGCGTATGTCGGGAATCGCCGGGGTTTGAGAGATGTCCCTGAAGCCTGCTTCTGAGGCTTTTAGCCTTCCCTATGTAGAGTACTCTTCCCTCCCCGTCAAGGAAGCTGTAGACACCTGGAAGACGAGGTGCTCCGGCTACCGAATCTTTAAGACTTGTTGATCCGGCCACGTCTCATCGCCAGGGAAAATACTGATCTGGCATCTTTTCCGCCGATAATGACGAAAACCGCGAGGAAAACTGCTACTGCCCCAATAGATACTCCGGAAATAGATAATATCCCTTTCAGTTTAGAAATGGCGGATACAGCGATTACAGATGGTGATAAGAGCCAGAGAAACAAGAGTGTAAGAACAGCTGCGGGTATCATAGATAGCCATGCGAGTTTTGAGGAAGGAATAACAGGGCCCAGTGTTCTTCTGAGTGCTATACGGAGAATCACAAAATTCAGTATTGAGGAAATACTTGTCGCGAGAGCCAGACCGGCGAGGGGGCGCGCTATTCCTGTTCTGATGAACGCAAGAGTCAGAACAATGTTGAGAATGATATTCAGACCCATGCAGCTGATCGCTATCTTTACCGGTGTTTTTGTGTCTTTCATAGCGTAGAAAACCGGAGCCGTGATCTTTACAGCACCATAGAACAGGAGTCCAACTGAATAGTATACCAGGGCTGCACTGGTCAATGCTGTGGATTCAGCTGAAAACGCTCCCCTGCCCAGAATAACGCTTACAACCGGTTCGGCCAGAAACAGCAGGCAGAATGTCGCTGGAATCATCAGTGCCGCAAGTGCCAGTGTTGCGCTGCCGAGTGTTTTGCCTGCGTCCTGAAGCTTGCCGCTGGCTGTCTGTCTGCTGAGAGTAGGCAGAAGAGCGGTGGCAAGAGAAATCGCGAATACTCCCTGCGGGAACTGCATTATTCTGTTTCCATACGAAAGAGCAGCAACACTTCCGGGTTCCAGCATTGATGCTATCATCTTGTCCACAATGATGTTCACCTCTGCGGCAAGCAGCCCGACAAGAGCAGGAAAGGCCAGCATTCCGACTTTTCTGACTTTCGGGTCTTTCCAGTTGAAGTCCGGTTTGAATCTGAATCCTCTTCTCCTGAGCGCCGGGAGCTGTATCAGAAGCTGGAACACCCCTCCTGCCATTACTCCGATTGAATATCCCCATACGGGCTGGTCAGGGAAAAACCATCGTGACAGAAGCAGAATTCCCGCAAGAGCAGATAGGTTGAAAAAGATGGGAGCACTTGCCGGAGCCAGGAAGTGTCTGTGAGCGTTGAGAATACCCATGACAACTGAAGCGCAGCCGACCATGAGAATGTAGGGAAACAGGAGACGGAGAAGGCCTGTGGCAAGTTCTGATTTCCCGGGGATATCAGAGAAACCGGGAGCGAATATTTTTATTATGAGGGGCGAGGCAACTATTCCCAGAAGAACGATTACCAGAAGAGACGCGGCAACCAGTGTCAGTATTCTGCTTCCCAGCCGGAAAGCATCCCGTTTACTGTCCTTAATCAGGATTTCAGTGTATGTGGGCACAAACGCGGAGCTGGCAGTTGCTTCCCCGAACAGTCTTCTGAGTGTATTTGGGATTATAAAAGCAAGTGTGAAAGCATCAGCGGCCATTCCTGTGCCAAGTATCGCGGCCTGTGCCACATCGCGAAATAATCCAAGTATCCGGCTCGTTACCGTAAGCCCTCCGAGCAGGCCGGTGGCCCGCGCAATTCTGGAGGCTTCCTGCTGTGGCGTGCCAAGATCCTGAAGGTTCTCTTCAAGTTCTTGTTTATCTTCAGAACTCATTCAGAATCTGACTCTTTCATGGTTTTCATATGTTTTCCGCATGCACAAGTATTGGTTCAAGCTGCTCTCTGAGCAACGGGTTCAGATTTACTGCTCTTCTGGCGGCCCTGATTGATTCAATGTACTTTCCATTTGTCCATAGCGAAACCGCATAGTTCTTCCATAAAGTGGGAGATTCAGGCGCGATATCAATTGCCTTTTCGAATTCCCTCAATCCTTCAGAGGGATAACCGAGAAGTGAACGGGATACACCCCTGAGATTGTGCAGATCAGCTCCGTAAAATCCTCTGTTCGAAGCGTAATCCAATTCTTCAATAGCTCCGGCAGGATTCCCTGACTCTATCATGTATTCTGCCGCAAGAGTTGAAGTTAGCCCCGATCTCACCATGCCGGGGTAAGTTATAAACAGTGAGATAAGAATAATCACAAGTGCTGCAAAACCGGCATAGCGGAGATGTTTCCGATCGGGAACAGCAGATGCAGAAAGAAACCAGAAAGCTGGGATCGCGGTTAATCTGAATCTTGCTGAGGGGAAGAACACAAAAGCTGAAATCACTCCCGCGAAGATGACGGAAACAGCAAGATCATGCCAGAAGACTCTGTTTTTGTCGAAACACCGCACTGAACCGAGAGATATAGCCATCAGTGAAAGCGGCAGCATGAGGACAAGTAAGGTCTTTTTCAGCAACCACCCCGTTTCAAGATTTCTGCCGGGTCCGGGAAGAGTGAAGAACGCGAGCATTTTATGGATTCCCATTCCAAACCACTTCAGAGGTGAGGATTCAATCGCGAAGTATGCTCTCTGAAGGAATGCTGAATCTCCCCCGCTATCCCGTTCTCCGATTGCCACCAGTTCCTCGAATTCAGTCCCCGGTGGTGTTGACAGAAGTTCCCAGTCCGTTCCCAGCCAGAGATTCTCAGCTCCGTTAACAGCTATTACCGGCCCTGCGCCTGCTGAAATGTTCAGGATGATCACCGGTAAAAGAGCAATCGATGTTCCGGCGGCAAATATGCTCCATTTCTTCAACCCGGATCGAAATGAGAAGAAGAACAGCACTGCTGGAATCAGCACGAGTTCTGCTCTGAAGAGAACGGCAATCCCTGCGAGAAATCCGGCAAGCAGGAATTTACTCCGCTTTGCGAGTAACATTGAAAAAGACAGGAATGCAGCAGCTGGAACAGCAGGAAGGAACTGAATTCCTGAAATAATTACAAATGGGGACAGTGCGAGTCCTGTGCAGCAGATGTAGACCCATGAGCTTCTCTGCTTCCTGAATGCCAGGAGAAGCGCGATTGCGGGAAGAAGAGACATAAACGAAATTACCACTCGCGAATGCAAAGGATTATCGGCTGCGTTAGTTATCATTGACATTACGAACATGCCCGGAGGTCTCGAGAAACCGTTGCTTCCTGAGATAACAGGATTCATTGCGTAGGTTTTTTCATCGACGTATAAGCCACTAAGAGGCAGAAAGCTGTTGACAGACGTGAAAGTCCATACTCGGATACCTATAGCGGTCAGGACAAGAATAATAAGGAATAGAGTCAGTGAAATTTTCACTGTTCAATTTCGATGAGTACAGGTAAGCGGTGCAATATTCCGGTAGTGTCGATAAATGTCACTGTATTTTCCGTTTTAACAGGGATCAGAGTTGAGTCACTCTGAGCAGAGATACATCCTTCAAGATTCCAGATCCTTTTCAGATTTACTGAAACGATCTGCGTTCCGCCCCATGACAACTTCGGGAGGATATCGCAATACTCGCCGTATTCAGAAGGTGCGGACCATCTGCCGGAAGCGAAGAGTGAAGCGGGTTGAGCAAGATCGAAGGGATCGGTAATGCTTATGGAATCGGGAACCACAGGTCGCCCGCTTTTCCATGACCATTCCGACAGTACAAGTATCATCTCCTCCTCCGTCAGTCCGGCGAACTTTCTTCTCAGCAGCATATCGAACCGTCCCCGGCAGTTCATCGATAATCTGAAAGTACCGGTTTTCGGATCTATGTTCCATTCCTCGATGAGAGAGTTCTCAGAACCTGAATTGGGAGCGTGAGTAAGAAGAATACCTTTATCAAGAACGTAGAGTGTGTCAGGTTTATAGATATAGAATGCCGGTGTAAGGTAAGCTGAAGGTTCCACAAGCCATGACCGCCCATCATCCGTTTCAATCCTTACAAGGTATCTTGTCCATCCTTGCGGAACAGGCTGTAAAGGGTGTAATTCCGTTGCCGGAAGAATGTATGCCTGTAGACCCAGCTCGTGACACATCGCGGTAAATATCGCTGCCAGCTCAATGGGTGTTCCGTCTCTGGAATCCAGTATTTCCTGAAGGCTTCTGATCTCGAAATCGGATATTCCCATTTCGCTCAATCTAAGCCCCATACTGTTGCATACAAGGCTTCTTGCCCTTCTTACCTGTGACCACTCATCTGCTCCTGCTGACGTTGTCTGAAGAGCTGCTTCCCTCAGATCAGGGGGATGGGGTCTGTTCAGGATGTCATTGACCGGAATCAGGATGAAGGCATAGAGATCCTCAAATGACCGGAAAGGTGTGATCCAGAGCTTTCCGGCTGAATCCGAGCAGGTATACATGAAACCATCATCAATAACTCTTTCAGTATAACCCTGACCGGACCATGCAGGATCATCAGGGATATCTCCATGAACACTGAAGCAACAGGAATCAGGGGATATTCCCCTGACCGATGGAGCCAGAACAGCCCAGGGGCCCTCTGACCAGCTTTCACTCCAGTCTTTTATCAGAATTCTGTAACTGATCTCCATTCCCTCCCTGAGAGCGGGAAACGCCACTACATGTGAGCGTGGCCAGCCGCCTGATCCTGATAATGTATCAACCGCCCACTCCGGGACGTGTCCTGATTCCATTCCGGGATAACCAAAAATCGCTTCACCGAGTTCGATTGACTGGACCTCCGGGTTGAATCCATGAGCGATACGGCTGAGAAGCCTGTCGCTTCCCTGAATACCGCGGATCTCGATAGTCTTATAGAGCGTATCATCCTTTAGAGTGATAGAGATTGAATACAGCGATACTGTTGATGGAACAGCAGATGCTGCAGAAATGATAAATATCGGTATCAGGAGCAACCGTATCATCGGAATACCACTGTTCTGAAGGATCCGGACATTCTCGAAAGAAGTCCTGACCTTAAATCATCAAGTTGATGTGAATCCGGAATCATCGGCTGAAGAGACATTGATTCCTCCATGCAGAGAGTATCATTATTGTGATAAAATTCAATACTGTAATTGCTCTCAGAAAATGGATCGGGAATTTCAGGAGAACCTGAAGGAAGTCCTGTAAGATTCAATCTCACAGATGCGAAATAAGGTGTTTCAATAAATACATTATCCCTTAAATCAGGAAGTACTAATGCAGATGCTCTTGAACCTGTTAGGTCGAATGTTTCAAGTCCGGGAACCAGCATGTAGAGGGAATTGTCCTTTCTGATAATACTGCACTCCCATGATCCTCTGCCGCGCACAGTAAGAGGCTGTCCGGTTATTTCCATATCGCCGTCAATATGGATGTCTGACCCTGGAAGCAGTCCAAAAAGAGTCTCAAGGAGTTCTGATATTCTCCCGGGCGGTACGCCGGCAATCATGGATCTGAAAAGCTCGTCGGCTGCACCTGACATAGTGACATTGATATTTCCCCGGATTATTCCCGAATCAGCATCAACAGCACCTTCTATCAGAATGGAAAGGGAATCCCGGTTATACTGTTCCGGAAAGCACGCCAGTTCACTCCCTGAAGCCGTTAAGGGCAGATATGCCGCACCTCTGAGCGTGTACGGATACCCGTCTTTCGAGAAACTGTTCGAAGGGTCCAGATACAGTACTTCATCTGAATTGAGATCAAGAGCGACAAGCATGTGATCAAAACTTCGAGAACCTGCAAATTCGATAATGTTTCTGGACGTTGAAGTAAGAACGGCATACGGATCATGTCCGGCTCTTCTCAGAAGCCAGAGGAGTAGAACTGCCTTGTCACGGCAGACGCCCGCATGCTCATTCAGTGTTTCAAGAGGATAGCGCGGTGAATAACCCGGATCTCTGCCCCAGTTTCCGCTCAGGTATTCAATCTCCTCTGAAACCCAGCCGGAGATATTACCTGGTTCATATCCTGTTACCGCAAGAATGGAATCAGCAGCCGGTTCATAATCCTGCATGAGTGTTTCATCAAGAACAGCGAACAATCCGGCGCTTACATCGGACGGTTGATGGCTGGCAATCGTTATGGAAGGACTGCATTCGGCAGTATTGAGTGAGAACGGAAGAGTCGCAATCGGACTGTGGGAATAAGTTTTCCATGAAAAGCATACCGTTGTGTCGTTTATCAGTATTATTTCCGGCTCCGGGAGATCGGTGGTAGATATATGGATTTCTCTGTCAGCAGGCCAGAACACTTTGAAACTTCCCGAGTCAATACTGTCTCTTGCCGCCGCATAGAATGTGTACGAGTAAAAATCATCCATAGGCAGATAGTTGATTTGCCGTCTTATCTCTATAAAAAGCGTATCGCCGATTTCAATTCCCGGGAATTCCACAAAAAGCTCTCTTAGAGAACTCTCAAGTCTTCCGCCGTGAAGAAGTGATCTGTGAGGATTCTCTTTCAATACAGCTTCATCCGTACCTCTTCCAGATCTCCAGTGTCTTATTTCTGCGATTGAGATATCAAGTGACTCCCATGTGTTCCTGAACGACGAAACAAGTTCTCTGTAGCGCTCCACTCCCCTCGCTGTAAGGGGGATTATGACTTCACGGGTGACCTCTTCATAACCTGAATCCGGAGATGAACAGTAAAGCGTTACATCATGATTCAGAAAGACCGCGTCCGGAGATGCGAGAATGATTGCCAGAATAAACAACAATGCTCAGTAACTCCCGTCTGTAAGCTCCAGGATCGGTGGCTGCAGGGTTGATGTTCTGTTAACATCGAGCAGAGTCATACTGATAAAATGTTTCTGGATCGCGTCTACATCGGTACCATCAGGATCGATCACCGGAAGTGACCGGTACCGGTCATATGCGAATACTCTGCCCGGTTCAATTTGTCTGAACGAAATGTCAGCGCTGAATTGCGCCATTCGTGTCCATTTCCAACCCTTGATCTCACTGATATCCAGAGCTGGAACATTCAAATTGATAATCGTTCCATTCGGGATTTTGCTATTTATGTCATTTTCAAGAAGCGTATCAAGAGCGGAGGAAGCGGTGCAGAAGAAAGGCTTCTCACCGTGTTCTGAAACCTGAACACTCAGCGCAACAGATGGAATGTTCCAGAGCGCGGCTTCCATCGCGGCGGCCACGGTTCCGGAATACAGAATGTTATTAGAGAGATTCGCTCCCGGATTGATACCGGATACGAGCAGATCAGGCGGATTGCCCTTCATAATCTCCATGAGAGCTATCTTTACGCAATCTGTGGGTGTTCCATCCAGAGCCCACTTGCGTTTTCCCTCGCTTATGAGCTCCATTGAAGAATAAAGCCCGACGGAGTGGCTTGTGCCGCTGCAGTGATGAAGCGGAGCAACAACCCATATTTCGTGTTTATTTCTCAATGAATTTTCCAGCTCGAGAAGTCCCGGCTGATCGTAACCATCATCGTTTGTCAGAAGTATCCGCATGGATTAAAGAGACCTCTGAAGTGAAAAACGATGCACTGTTCCCATAGCGTAGTTCACAGGAACGAAGGCGTAATCGAGTATCCACCCTCCTGCTGAAAGACCCATGCCCGCTGTCAGGTCTCTTGAGTCATCAAAAAACCTCATGCCGAATCTGAGGCTCAGCCATCTTTTTGGTGTGTATTCCAGACCGCTGCCGGCTGAGAAGCTGTTATCAAGCGGTTTCCTGACCTCTCCTGTTAATGCGAGTAACCCGATCGGCAGCCCGAAAGTATATCTTGCTCCAGCCCTCCAGGTTGACGGAAGCCTGAAATCGTTATCAACCATGGTCACTGATGGGCCTATATGCTGCAACGCGGCGGCAATATCCAGATTGGTCATTGGATGTACCACCAGACCTGCGTCAAAAGCTACACCTGATGAACTTTCCAGCCATATTTTTTCACGGATTATCTTTATTCCCAATCCGAGGTCGAACATTCCCAGTCGAACCGCGCCTGCTGCATGGAAAGACATGTCCCATGCGGAAAAAGTATCCAGCGGTTCAGAAGTCGCTTCATTCCTCATCTCAAGGTCTCCGGCATGAAGAAAGCGGCCGCCGAGAGCACATTTAACGGAACCTGCTATAAAATTCCAGGCAAGGTAGTTCTGTGAAGCATCTCCAAGCCATTGATTGTGTCCGGCTGCTATTGCACCTGTTTCAATTGAAGCGAGAAGAGCCGGATTAGTGAATCCTGCCAGACTTCCACTGTTCAGCACCCCTGTTCCACCGAGCGCGGCTGCTCTTGCTCCGGGATCGATCTTGAGAAAACTGAAAGCTCCCGCACCTGCGTCACGGTATACTTCATCTGAGGAAAACACCGGGAACACAGCAAATATGAGTAATCCAGCAAGAAATATTTTGATCATGGCCCTCGCATTTCAATGAAAATATCAATTTACATATTATGCATTATCTAGCCTCTATCATGCAGATTGACAATAGTTCCACTTTTGACTCAACAAGATTCCGGAATATTGAGTTGAAGGAGAATCATATCACTTAATAATAATCTTCTGAAGAGTATTCATAAAAAGATTATTTTATTATATTTTTCATGATAGTTCTTAGTTCTCTCTTACAGAGATGGAGCGGTCATTTGAAGTCGATAATATTACTTTTTGTCTTAGCGATCTGCGTTTCCACCGGTGCTTTCGATATCGAGTATCCGGAAGCCAGAATGTCCGATCAGGTGGATGATTACTTCGGAACACTCGTTCCGGATTCATACCGGTGGCTTGAGGACGTGGATTCCGGTGAAACACTGGAGTGGATAGCTGCGCAGAACGAGCTCTGTGACAGCTTCATCAAGGTTATTGAGCACAGGAACTGGATAAGGGAAAGGTTTGAGGATCTATACGATTACCAGCGCTACTCAATGCCCTACAGGAGAGGTGAGCGCTACTTTTTCACCCTCAACGACGGGCTGCAGGATCACTCCTTGTTCTGTTACCGAGAGACCCTTGATGCTGAACCGGTTGTGCTTATCGACCCTAACGAATTCCCCATCGAGGCAAGGCTGTCCCTTGCAGGAGCCAGCGTAACAAACGATGGTGAGCTGCTCGCCTGGGCGACCAGCGAGAGCGGGTCGGACTGGTCCACATGGTACGTAATGGATATCGAGACAAAAGCTGCTCTTGGAGATACCATCCTCTGGATAAAGGGCGGGGTTAGCTGGAATGGCGATAATACAGGTTTTTACTATACCAGGTACGAAGAACCCGAGGAGGGTCAGGAATATATAGAGCGAAACGATAACCAGAGAATCTTCTTCCACAGTCTCGGTAATTCGCAGGAGCAGGACAGTTTGATTTACGAGCGGCCGGACAAGCCCGAGTGGTTCCTGGGAGCCTATGAAACGGATGACGGCCGGTACCTTACAATATGGATCTGGGACTCGAGCCTGGTGAGGAAGAACGGGATATTCTACATAGATCTGCTGTCGGAAGATAGACAGGTGGTTGAGCTTCTTGGAGATTTTGACGCGCAATACTCACTGATCGGTAACATCGGTGAAGAATTCTATTTTTGCACAGATTTGGACGCTCCGAACGAGAGGATCATCTGCATCGACATTACCGAGCCCTCCCGCGTGAACTGGAAAGAGATCGTGCCCGAGTCAGAGGAGATACTGGAGAACGCTTCCATCATGAACAACAGCGAGTCACTGGTACTCCGATACTCGTGGGATGCATACGACAGGGTGTACCTGTACGACATTGAAGGTAAGCTGCAGAAGGAGCTTGAGCTCCCCGCTCCGGGAACAGTGTGGGGCTTCTGGGGTTTTCAGTCGGACACCGAAAGTTTCTACATTTTCAGCTCCCTCCTCCATCCTGGAGAAGTTTACAGGTATGACTTCGAGACCGGTGAGAGCACTTTCCTCTGGGCACCCGAGATAAACGCGGATCTCTCCGGATACGAGGAAGAACAGGTTTTCTTTGAGAGCCATGACGGAACGATGATACCGATGTTTCTGGTCTACCCGAAAGGCATCGAGCTGGACGGGTCGAATCCCACGCTGCTGAACGGTTACGGAGGGTTCGGAGTGTCGATGAAACCCTGGTTCAGTACCTCAAGGCTTGTATGGCTGGAGATGGGCGGAATCTACGCTCTACCCTGCATCCGCGGTGGTGGAGAGTACGGTGAGGCGTGGCACCTGGCAGGAGTCAAGGAGAACCGCCCGGTCGTATTCGGCGATTTCATCTGTGCGGCGGAGTACCTTATAGATAAAGGTTACACCTCGACGCCGAAGCTCGCCATCTCCGGGGGCTCCAACGGGGGAACCCTGATCGCGGCATGCCTGAACATGAGACCGGACCTTTTCGGTGCGGCTGCTCCCTCCATGGGTGTGATGGATATGCTTCGCTTTCACCTGTTTACAATCGGATGGGCCTGGATATCCGAATACGGCGATCCAGATGATCCGGACGAATTTGAGTTCCTTATCGATTACTCTCCATACCACAACATCGTGTCGAATATCGAGTATCCACCGGTTCTGATATCAACCGCAGATCACGATGACAGAGTGGTTCCCGGGCACAGCTTCAAGTACGGAGCAAGACTGCAGGCTGCTCAGGCCGGAGATGCTCCCATCCTGATGTCGATTCATGAAAGATCCGGGCACGGGGGAGCGGTGGGCCTGTCCGAAAGCCTGGACAGAATATCCGATCTATACGCTTTCTTCTGGCAGATGCTGGATATGGGAGAGTAAACGAAATTCGAGAAATATGAAGGAACGTATATATTCATGAAAGCTGTGCATTTCAGAACAGGAAAGCATGAAGGTCTCTGGAACATGGCTTTCGATAAATACCTGATGGAACAGGTGCGCGATGGTAGATGGAGTTTTGTTCTCCGAACGTATGGATGGGAACCGGCCTGCGTTTCAATCGGAAAGCTGCAGAATCGAGACAGTGAAATAAACTGTGATCTGCTTCTTCGTGATGGATTCCACGTAGTACGAAGACCAACAGGCGGACGGGCTGTATGGCACGAAACAGAATTGACCTACAGTATCGTAGCTGGAATAGAGCATCCACTTGTATCCGGTTCCATAAGTGAAGCTCTCATGAAAGTTTCCGTGCCCATGGTTAAAGCCATGAATATTCTTGACATACCGGTGTCAGTCAGTTCTACAGACCGTCACCGTGCCGGAGGACCAAGAATGAGAAGCAATCCGTGCTTTACCTCCCACGGGAAATGGGAAGTCGGTACACCTGACGGCAGGAAGCTTGTGGGAAGCGCACAGGCTCGCAGCAGGAGTGTTTTTCTTGAACATGGATCAATTCTGTTTTTGAATGATCAGATGAAAATACTTGACTACCTCCCTCATAACACTTCCACTCATCATAAGAACATACTTGCTCATCACCTGAAGGAGGGTATTGCATGTATATGGGAATTCAAGCCGGAACTGAAAATTCTGGATATGGAAAACGCCCTGCACTCTTCTTTCAAAGATGTTCTTGGCGAGGATCTTCATTACAGTGATTTTGAAACATTGGATAGAAAAAGGCTCAACGAGCTGTTAAGTGAATGCAGAAATGAAATACAGAAAAAAACCTGACTGGCTGAAAATGCCGTCCAGAGGTGCCGAGGAGGCTGCAAAAGTAAGAGGTATTCTGCGGAAATACAGCCTTGCCACAGTCTGCAGACAGGCAAAATGTCCTAATCTTGGTTACTGTTATCAGCAAGGTACGGCTACTTTTCTGATACTTGGAAACGTTTGCACAAGATCATGCGGGTACTGCGCAATAGGAGCCAAAGCTGAGAAACCGTATTCTCTTCATCCTGATGAGCCTGATCGTGTGGCTGAAGCCGCAGCGGAGATGAACCTTTCATATGTCGTGATTACTTCGGTAACACGGGATGATCTTCCGGACGGCGGTGCCGGGCATTTTGCGAAAACTGTTGGAGCGCTGAGGAATAGAATAGAAGGTGTCAGAATTGAAGTACTGACACCGGATTTCAAAGGTAATAACGCTGCTCTGAAAACAGTTGCGAAAGCAGAACCGGATGTATTCAATCATAATCTTGAGACTGTAGAAAAACTCTTTTCCGCTGTAAGACCTGATGCGTCCTACAATCTGTCTCTTTCAATCCTTGCCCGGTATGGAAAGCTGTCTCCCTCCACCCCGCTCAAAAGCGGGCTCATGCTCGGCCTTGGCGAGCAGGATGATGGTGTCAGAAAGGCAATCCATGATCTCCGATCCAGTGGTGTGACTATGCTTACCCTTGGTCAGTACCTTCAGCCTTCAAGAAAACATTGGCCCGTCGACAGGTATGTAACACCCGGAGAATTCGATAATTGGAGAGATTTCGCGCTTTCTGAGGGTTTTAATTCAGTTGCGTCCGGGCCGCTGGTGCGAAGTTCTTTTCACGCAGAGTTGAACTACAGAAGTGAAATTACAGGTTTGAATCTGTTGGATCTGTAAGTTTGTAACTTCTTATAGAGTGTACTGATTCCTTCTCGAATGTCAGAACACCTATCTCCTTTATCCAACCTCTTATCGGCAGATTTATGATATCAAGACAGACGCTCATAGCGTCAAGTATCAGTTCAGGTTCAAGTCCGAGTGACAGTGAGCAGTGCGGAACCCAGCATCCGGGACGGTAGAGACCCTCCGAAAGATCGGAAAGTTCATCGAAAATTCTGTACAGTCTGTCATGCACCGATAAAAGAGAGGGAGTTATGACAGGTCCCAGAAACACCGTACCGCTTGCCAGGCCAAAGGTGGCGATAAATGAGAATGTTACAGGGAATGCTCGATGACCAGCAGCAAATTCCACTATATCATCAAGTATCAGATCAGGTTCGAGGTTATCCCATATGGCAAGGGTAAGATGTGGCTTTCCGCCTGATCTGAGCAGAGGCGATGAAAATCCTCTTGTTCTGAGTATGCTCCACACCCGGTTTATCTTGTCTTCAGTTTTACTGTCCAGAAACAGACAGATATCACAAAGCATTTCTACCCTTTCTTTCTCTGTACCAGCAAATCGAATATCCTGGTAATTGTTATTCAAGTCATCCCCTTCTTATGTTTGCATCTATGGATTACAGTTCAATTAAAAGCTACACTCACGGTATCGTGCTTGCGCCTATGGCCGGTTCCACTGATTCCGCCTTCAGGAGGATATGCCGTTCGATGGGTGCTACAGCAGTTGTTACCGAGATGGTTGCGGCAGCCGGATTGTCCAGGCGGTCAGTCAAAACGAAAAAACTGCTGCAATACGATCCTGAAGAAAAGCCGATTGGTGTACAGTTATTCGGAAGCAGGCCTGATGATTTTTCAAGAGCTTCATCACTTGTATCAGAACTCGGTTTTGACTTCATCGATATCAATGCCGGATGCCCTGTAAAGAAAGTCCTTAGAAGCGGCTCTGGTTCAGCGCTTCTTCGGGATATACAAAGGCTCGCAGCGATCGTAAGAGCAGTATCATCTGAAACCGATCTTCCTGTTACGGTCAAGATCCGCACAGGCTGGTCACCCGAAGAACCTGTACCCGACAGTCTTCCGAAAATTCTGGCAGATGAGGGAGCCGCTGCAATCGCGGTTCATGGCAGATATCGTTCTGATATGTTTGCAGGCAAGGTCAGAATACCGGAGATTAAGCGCATAGTCAATTGTTCTCCGGTTCCGGTCATAGCAAACGGAGACGCTATAAATGTTGAAGCCGCGATTGATTTGAAGAATTCCACCGGAGCATCAGGATTGATGATAGGCAGAGGCGCTCTTGGCAATCCGTGGATTTTCAGGGGATTGTCCGGCAGACAGGAAGACGCTGTCCCACTGCCGGGAGAACTTTCATCAGTAATCAGAAAGCAGTTTGAGATGATGAAAGAGTATATTCCCAGGGAGCATGTGTATCATATATTGAGAGGGCATCTGCTGAATTACCTCAAAGGATTCAGGGGTGCATCCGGATTGCGCAGGAAAGCGGTGCATGTAGAAAATATGACAGATTTAAATGGTATTCTTGCTGAAGCTGAGGATTTCCTGAGAATGGAGAGGATTGAACACTCTTGAAACCTTTTCTGATAGCTGTCTGCTCCACTATTCTCATCGGATCAGCCTGTGGCCCATCTGATTCTGTTCTGCTCCCGGATAGAACTTTTCTTGAGGAGAACGAGTGGTGCAGATATACCTGGAAGGAAAATGACGGATGGGCTTTTATCGCGTGGGCAATAGATATTCAGGACGGTGCTGAGATACTGGCTATTCAGTCCGGTTATCTCCCACAGGAAAAACCTCAGCCGGGTGAAGAAATTCGATTTCCCTTTCCCGAAAATCTCTCGGAAGCGCTTGAAAATCGCCTCGATGCCGCAAGACTGGTAAGGGAAGCTACTGAGATGCTCGAAACAGAAGACACATTATCTATTTGCATCCTTCTGGAAGCAGCGATGGACACTGACCCTTCCTGGTCTGTACCAGCATATAACTTCGCTCTTATTCTTCTTGAAACCGAAGGGCCTGACAGTGTTCTGGCAATGCTTAAACCATGGTCGCACAAATTCGACATAGCGCTGATTCAGTCAGAAATAGCCTGGAATAACGGGGATCCTGATGTAGCGCTCCGGCAACTTGAAATATGTCTTATGGCAGAATCACCACCATTCAAAGCTCTTGCTGCAGCAGCCCTGATCTACACCGTAACAGGAAATGTCTATCAGGCATCAGGAATCTGGAGAGAGATACTCGCAAGCCATGAAGCCGATGCATCCATCAGACTCATGGCAGTGAAGTACGCAATTCTTTTCGAACAGCGACAGGCCCGGGATTAAACAGTTTCAATAGTCGAAGGTGGTTTTGAAGTAATATTGTACGTAACGCTGACTACACCCGGCACCTCGTCAATTATCTCAGTTGCAATACTTTCAAGCATTTCAAATGGAAGTCTTGTTCTTCACCGGTCGGGAATAAAGTATTGACAATCATAACTTGCAGAGTAATAATGAATAATGATATTATCATTATCGATTGTATTTATTTAAATCTCTTTTAAGGAGGGATTATGAAATATTTTTCTATTCTTATTACAATACTGTGTATTGTATCTATTTCGTTTGCTACATCAGTTATTCAGACAACCTGGGCCGGAGGCCCGGGCTACATTGGGCCGCTCGACAACTGGGATTCAGGAAAATTCTATCAGTCCAGTAATATTAACTGGATGAAAACACCGGGACTCCTGAGTATAACGAGGGTCTACGATTACGAACATATTATCACTACGACCTTCGATGGTCCATCGTCAATATTCGCAGCGGATGTGAATGGTGATGGTAAGATTGATGTACTTGGTTCAGCTGCTGTTTCCAACGAGATCTTCTGGATGGAGAACAAGGATGGCACAGGTGTCATCTGGACTCAGCATCCGGTTGATGATAACTTTGATAGCGCCAGCTCTGTTTATGCTGAGGATATGGACAATGATGGTGATATTGATGTTATTGGCGCAGCTGGTCTTGCTCATGATATCATATGGTGGGAGAATGCTACCGGCTCCGGTCTTGGCTGGATTGAACATCTGGTTGATCTGAGTTTTTACGGTGCAAACTCGGTATATGCTTCAGATGTCGACGGTGATGGTGATATGGATATACTCGGAGCTGCCATTAATGTTGACATGATATCATGGTGGGAAAACATGGATGGAGTAGGACATGTCTGGACCGAACATATCATAACCAGCAGTTTCGATGGTGCTCATTGCGTCTGTGCAGCTGATATCGATAATGATGGTGATATTGATGTACTTGGAGCTGCACGCAATGCGAACGATATCTACTGGTGGGAAAATTTAAATGGTTCCGGTACGAGCTGGGCAAGCCATCCGGTTAATACACAATTCAGCGGTGCATCATCTGTATTTGCAGCAGATGTGAATAATGATGGCAAGATGGATATACTCGGAGCTGCCATTTATGATGACGATATTTTCTGGTGGGAGAATAAAAACGGTTCCGGTACGGAATGGACCAAGCACAAGATCGATGAGAATTACTTTGGAGCATCTTCAGTGTATTCGGTTGATATGGATGATGATGGTGATATGGATGTACTTGGAGCCGCACAAGGTGAAAATGATATTTCATGGTGGGAGAATCTGAACGGTTCCGGTACAAGCTGGACCTCTCACGAGATCGATGCGGATTTCGATGGAGCATCTTCAGTATTTCCCGCGGATTTTAATGATGATGGGGTTATGGATGTACTCGGATCATCATTTGTATCCAGTTATGTCTCATGGTGGGGAGGATTTGAAGCGGCAGGTATACTGGAATCAAGTATTCTGAATACAAATACTATTCCTATCTGGGGTTGGATTGACTGGACCTGTACTACAGAACCGGGAACTTCGGTTTCTTTTCAAGTCAGGGCTTCTGATGATCACAACATCATGGGTGAATGGTCAGATACAATAACTTCACCAGGCAACCTTGCGGGCATACTGTACAATGGTCATCAGTATGTTCAGTATAGAGCCATTCTGTTAGCAGAAGACAACAGCATAACACCTACTCTTGAAGATATTACTATCTCATGGAATATGGAAGGAATCAGCGAAGATGATCCGTCTGGATTCAGTCTTCTGCCATTTTCTCCAAACCCGATGCAGAGTACTGTTCTTATAGGCTATACCGTACCTGGTGAATCTATTGTACATCTATCGATTTACGATGTATCCGGCCGTTTGGTGAAGCAGATTGAATCAGTGGATAGCCAGAATGGTTATAATCAGGTTGTTATTCCTGAATTTGAATCAGGTCTGTATTTCTGCCGGATGACATCCGGAGACTTTGCCGAAACCAGGCAGTTTGTAGTAATTCATTAGAGTATCTGCTTACTATTCGATAAAAGAAGTGAAAGGGAGCCGGTGATGAACCGGCTCCCGTCTTTTTTCAGATAACTGGAATTACATAATACAATTCCGTCAATTATTTCCAGATATTCGGAGGGCTTGCTAATTAAATTCAATAGTGTATAATACTTTTAGCTTTTTCAAAGCAAGTTGATTTTGTTTGTTTACTATGTTACTAAGAGGTTTACGTCATTTCTGAATCGCATCAATATTTTACAATCCATAATCGTTATCGTGTGGGTGGTAAATAGTTATAAAACACATTAATATATGCCGCGATTATGCAGCACGGTACCGGGCCGTATCCCGGTTAAGCATACCCCATGCTAGAGGGGTAAAAGTGGCATTTGTAGCCACATGGTACTTAGGGATGAAATATCCCGGGAAAAGGAGTTCTAATGGAAAATAAACTATTTGTAGGTGGATTAGCCTGGGCAACAAACGATGAAGGTCTGAGAAAGGCCTTTGAGGAATATGGAGTTATTGAAGAGGCTAACGTTGTCTGTGAAAGAGATACAGGCCGGTCAAGAGGATTCGGATTTGTAACTTTCGAAACCGAAGAGAGCGCAAAAGCAGCCCAGGAGGCAATGCACGGACAGGAAATAGATGGACGCCAGCTCAGAGTGGACTTTGCTAACAGCAAGCCAAGACGGAACTAGCGTAATTCTGCTTCATTAATGTAAGGGGAGGCTGAAAAGCCTCCCCTTTCAGCTTCAGTGGTGGCGGAATCAGGCGATAGTTTGGCGGTACTCCGCGTCTCCGAAAGCCAGTATAGCAAAGAAGATGATTGAGAAAAGAATGAGTCCGACGGCAAAGCCTCCACCCTTTCCGAAGTTCTCAGCCAGGCTGATCATCACCATTATGTAGATTATTATGTTCACTATGGGGATTATGAGCAGGAAGATCCACCACCCGGGCTTTCCGGCGATTTTCAGTATAATGATCGTGTTATAGATTGGTACTATTGAAGCCCAGCCCGGCTCCCCGGCTTTCTCGAATAGCTTCCACATCGTTACGATACCGAAGATGCACAAGGCGATAATAAGCAATATTATGCCCACACCCGGACCTGCCTGATAGTTGTTGTACTGGGCCAGGGCGGGGCCTGCTGCAAGCAGAAGTAGTGCCGGTAGCATTAGAAACATTCCAAGTGTCTTGATACGCACTGGGATACCTCCTTTTGGTATTCTATCAAACCTGCGACTATATACCGTTGTCGGATATCTCAATCAACATGAGAACAGGCTTTTACTAATTATGTTTATATGCTTCTAGCCATTGGAGGTCAATCAGCGCCTTGACTGTATAGTACAATATCTTTGTATAGAATTCGGAATTTCCTGAAGAGTCTTCGGTTTCATTGACATCGCTCAAACAGCACTGTTATCATAGTGGTGATTATTGTGTTGTATTTCATTATCAGTTTATATGTTATTGTTATAGAACTGGATATTGTCTCTGCACAATTAATGATATTATTAACATGTGGTTGGCTCAGACTGAAAGACCATTCTGAATTCAATGGTTTTATGATATCCCCGAGCAATCGGCCAGAACAGGGAGTACGAAAATGCGCATACTGATGGTTAAAGGTTACTCATTCAACAGGGATGTTCCACAGTATTCATACCCTCTTGGATTGATGTACATGGCCTCCCATCTTAGATCGAATCAGCCCGGTCACGAGATAGAAATTCTGGATCTACGTTGCCACAGACATCCGTATGACTTGCTGCAGAAGCAACTGCAGGCATGGGATCCCCAGATAGTCGCTATCTCCGCGCTTACATGTGAAGCGGAAAGCCTTCACAGGATTGCAGCCATGGTCAGGGAAAGAAACGGTGAAACTGTTATTATGGTCGGCGGGCCGCATATCTCCGCATGCACGAATGACGTCGAAGAAGACCTGAATATAGATGTGTTGATTCTAGGTGAAGGCGAAAGCGCTTTCACTGAACTCATCAGGAGAATATCTATCGGTGAAAGTATCTCGGGGATTCCCGGTATCGCCTATCAAGTGGATGGAAAAATGGAATGGGGAGCACCGGGAGAACTTATCTCTGATCTGGATACGATTCCATTTCCAGCCTGGGATCTAGTGGACATCAAGAAATATGCGCATCTCGGTAGAGCAGGCAATGTCAGACGGGGCAGGTATCTGCCGATCTTCACGTCGAGAGGATGTCCATACAGATGTTACTACTGCCACAACCTGTTTGGAAAGAAATTCCGCTGCAGATCTGCTGAAAATGTAGTTGAGGAAATAAAGCAGATCGTTGAGACATTCGGAATTACCGACATTGAGATATACGATGATATTTTCAATCTTGACCTTGATCGTGCCAAGTCCATCTGCAACAAGTTGCTTGAGCTCGATCTTGGATTGTCTCTTGCATTTCCGAATGGTGTAAGAGCTGACCAGCTTGATCGGGAGCTGGTGAATCTTCTTGCCAGAGTCGGAACGACAAATCTCGCGATTGCAGTCGAAACGGCATCCCAGGAGCTTCAGAAAACGATTGGCAAGAACCTGGATCTCGAACATGTAAGAAAAGCTATAACCTGGGCTGACGAGGCTGGAATCGTTACAAACGGCTATTTCATGCTTGGATTCCCGGGTGAAACAACCGAGCAGATACGTCAAACCATCGCCTACGCTGAGACTACCGATCTCTTCTTCGCGAGCTTCTTCATAGTAACACCATATCCCGGAACACCTCTCTGGGATCAGACAATGTCATCAGTCGATTCATCTTCTCTGGATTTCAGCGACTACAATTACCTGTCAGGCTACTTCAATCTCGCTGATATAAGCGGTGACGAACTGCGTCTTCTGCAGAAGGAAGCATACAGACGGTTCTACTCGAATAAGAGATGGAAGATTCTCAAATCTATTCCAAGGCTTCGTATTGACTTTCGCAACGCTGCCTGGTTATGGCTGGGACGGATGCGGGATAAAGCAGGATTCAGAGCACACAACAACGAACCTCAAGCCCTGGATGCAGGTAATTCCGGATAGTACTATAACTGAACACTTCCCGGATCAATGGTCTTCCTGCCGGATCGATCAGTCAGCCTGAAATTCCTGCTCAGCATTTTCCACGCCGTTCTTCTAAGTGCATTCTGAGCAAGAAATTCTCCTATTTCCTTCGTCTTCACCCAATGACTTGGTTTAATTGGTACATAATCGGGAAGATCCGCATATGTCCTGTTGAGCAGGCGTTCCTCAATAAGGCGGTCGTCACTGTCGTACAAATCCTTTTCCTGCTCTTCAAGGTATAAGCAGTAGGGTTCTGAACTGGCGTATACCGGGAAATACTGGTAAAATGTCTCCCTGTTCTTTCTGAAGAAATGCCGTTGCCCTTCGATGATAAGTTTTTGCAACCGGCTGGGTCTGATCTGTTTCGGGAAGAATACAACGAAGTGTCCGGTGAAAAGCCTCCAGTCCCTGTGAATGAAACGGTGATCTGGAATAATCTGAGGAATGCCGATTGTTTTTTCCTTGCCTGGAATGTCGTACAAAGCGCTGAATCCAACAGTGTACAGTTTAGTGTCCAGAGCGAAGGATACCGTCTCGCTCAGGCTCTCCTCGGTATCGGCATCCGCGCCGAAAATAAACAGGCCGTGAATGTTGAGGCCCCGTTCATGAAGCAGGCGAACATCGGCTTCGAACCCGCTCTGCGTCTGGCCTTTAGAGAACTGCGAAAGCGTGGCGTCATTAGTGGACTCGAAGCCCATGCCAATGTAAACGTTATCTATCCGGCTCAACGCGTCGAGCAGTTTCGGCTTCTTCACCACTTCTACGCGGCTGAAGATGTAAATAGTTAAATGTCCATCGTACCTTTCAATAAGGGGTTCCAGAATAGCCAGCGCATGATCTGTATTGTGAGTAAAATCATTGTCAACAAAGAAGATCGTACGTGAGCCGAGATAATCGAATGCCCGATCTATTTCTTCAAGCACCACTTCCGCAGGCCGTTCTCTGTATTGGGAACCAAGTTCATATTTCACCATACAGAACTTGCATTTGTGTACGCAACCCCTCGAAGACTGTGCGACAGGAAGGCTGATCCTCGGTATCTGACAGCGACTGATCGTTTCCCAGAGAAAACGTCCGGGTCGATTTTTCGGGTAACCCTCGATAATGGAAATATCTATCGGATGGCTCAGGTCATTCATAAACTCATGATCGGGGTTGTGATGGTGGACCCCTTCATCGTCACGGTAGCTGATTCCCTTGATATCAGTTCCGTCCCTGCCGCTTTTAAGAGCATCCAGTAATTCCAGAGTAGCAGGCTCGCCTTCGTTTCTGATCACGAAATCACAGTGATTCAAGCAATCCTCGGGAGCAACTGTCGCATGACAGCCACCGAATATTATCCTTGCATCTGAATTAGCTCTCACTCGATCCGCCTGCCTGTATCCACGGTAGGCGCAGAATGTCATAAGAGAAAAGCAGACGTAATCACAGGAATACACAAAATCCCAGTCAATAATACTGCCCGAGTGCTCGCAATAATGACGAATCTCATAGCCTTCATCCTTAAGCGCCTGGGCAACGGCCACACTGCCATATCTTGGCATCCATGCCTTGTAAGCTGATACCTGGACTGGAATATCGTCTTCTATCGGTGTAATAAGAGCAATTCTCGCACATTTCCGAGTATTCATCTATAACTCCTCTTTTCAGCCTAGCATGATACGTTGAGCGGTTCAAAACGTCAAGCATATGACAATGTTACTGACGTATCTTCATCCGCCTGGAAAGTCTGGAATAATGCAGGGACGATCATAACGAGAAGAATATGTCCGACGGCCTGCAAGCTGGTATATTCTCATGTAGTTGACGGTAATTTCATGAGAATTAATAGCCGATCTGATATTGACCTTGTCATTTTCAACGGAAACGGATTTAGATGCGAAATGTTATCTGGTTGATCATCGGATTAATTCTATTATCCGTTTTCACAACCTATGCGCTTTCAGGTTCCAGGACAGAGGGGCCACTTGATAAAATAATCCAGCTTCTGCTTATTTTTCCGGCCATTATCTGTATTTCATGGTCATCGTCGAAGTGGATCAGAAAGGATCTGTCGCTTTCTGCAGTCCATCTTCTTGACGGAATCAGAATCAGTACCTTCCTGGTACTTTCATCGCTATTCACGCTTGTATTTACCGCCTGGATGGCCTTCTATCCACTCGAGGGAACAGCAAAAGGAGGAGACGAAGCAGCGCACCTCTTTCAGGCAAGGATATTTGCTGCCGGTGAGCTGTCAGCACCTGTTCCGTCCGTATCCGATCCGGAGAGATTCTTTCCCTGCAGGCATCTGATAATGGAAAGGGAGAAATGGTTCTGCCAGTACCCTCCAACTCATTCATTCCTTCTGGTGCCCTTTGTCTGGTTTGATCTGACCCCCCTTCTGGGACCGCTGGAGGGAGTATTATCTCTAATTGGTCTCTTCATGCTGGTTCGATTGTGGACCAATGTCAGAATGGCGAAACTGACCTCTGTACTGCTTCTGCTTTCACCCTTCTTTCTCTTTATGACATCGACCCACATGGCGCATAATTCAAACTTGATGCTCGTTACATGGAGCCTGTATTTCCTCAGCATATTCTGGAAACATGACCGCTACATATACACTCTGGCATCCGGTCTTCTTCTCGGTCTGGCTCTTATAACAAAACCATATCCAATAGTAGTATGGGGGATATTCCTCTCAATCGTACTTGCATCAAGAGGACGAAAAGGATTCAAAGCTCTGCTGGGTCTGATTCTGGGTTCCATCCTTCCTGTTGCGGGATTCATGGCGCTGAACTGGTACTACACCGGAAACCTGCTGAAAACACCGTATCAGATCGCCAGAGCGGGAAGACTGATCGGCTTCGGGCCGGACAAGGCATGGTTCCCTGTGTACGGAGACTGCGATCACACGGTATGGCGGGGGATCAAGAACGGGGTAAGACAGATTGCTTCCGGTGCTACAACTCTCTTCGGCTGGCCTCTATTATCTCTGGTCCCTCTCATCATGTCGATTGGGCTGATACGGAAGGACAGGAGGATTCTCTGGTTGTTTCTACCGTTACCCGCCATGTTCATTCTGCTGCTCCCACACGCCTGGCCCGCCGTGATATATGGACCGCGTCACTACTACACTTTTCTCCCGATAATCCTCTTCCTGTCTGTTCTGGGCCTGATATTCATTCTTCGCGCAGCAAGAGCACGGTGGGGAGATCGTGGAGGGAGCTTCTTCTTTCTTGTTCTGGCAGGACTTTTCGGAATTACCATATTTCTCTACCTCCCGGAGGAAATAAGATTCAAGTCAGGTCCATGGCTGACAATTGACGGAAAACCCTGGGAACTGGCTCAGGAAACTGTCGAGATTCCGTCTGTGATATTTATGGAGGCTTCTGATCACGGTTATCCGAACATCTTAAGCGGTATTAATTACAACTCACCGTTCCTCGACAGTGAAATCATCTTCTGCGCTCATCAGAAACCTGAAGAGGATCAGGAGTTCATGAAAGCTTTCCCGGGTAGAGAATATTATCTTTACTTCATAGACGATACAGGGGCTCATATCATGGAACCCTGGAACCTTGAACTTGCAGAAGAGCTTCTTCCATCAAGATCTGTGCACCCTGATCCAACTTCGATGCGGAATGCAGAGCCACAGGCTCTATAGAACCTGCTGTTCTCATGGAGTAAATATCTGTAATGTGATCAGCCGTCCGCCCATGTATCCCGGGTCCAGTCAAACCTCTGCCTCACTTTTCCATGACCCAGAAGCTCCAGAGCTGCATATTCTCCCATTTCAAGGGAGTGATCCATGTTATTGTATCTGAACAGACCCTGACGGCCGCTGGTAACTGAACAATCCAGGCTATCAAGGGCATCAAGTACAACGGATACGTTTTCCGCATAGTCCAATGAGTAAATCGGGTAAGCATGAGCTTTCCTTATAAGCATACTTCCCGCAATATCATTCCGGTGGAACAGCCCCAGTTCAGTACCTCCAGCAACTGCCGATTCCAGCAGATCACGGTCTCCCGACCAGATCCCGTCGCCCTTACTGCATGTAAACTCGAACACAATCTGAGAATTGTGTCCGGATATTTCAGGATCGAAGTTACCGGGAAATGAGATCCTGTTAAAGAGGTACTTTTCTTCAGGGATGTATATCCAGTGATCATCAGCCATAATAACATTTTTCAGCTTAAGCACCATAAATACTATGGCTCTGTAATAAAGCCTTTCCGAACAGTGATGAATTTCCTCTGGCAGCGTATTACCCATCATTGTAACATATTCGGTTACTGGAATTGTACTTACAATACCATCAACCTTGATATCGGTCCCGTTGACAGATATGCTGTAACCCCCTTCTGGAAGTGGTTGAATGGAATCAGGGCTGGAGGAGTATATGAAAGCCGCCCCCCTGCCTGATACCCTGTCTGCAAGCGCATCGGAGATCCTCCCTATTCCGCCAATTGGATAATGGAATTTGCTTACAAGGCTTCTGGCTGAATTCTCCCGACGCGACATAGTAGCCCTTACCATATCTGTAAGTTTCGGCACAGTAATCCTCTGACTTGCCCAGTCAGCGGAGAGTTCATCCGCAGAGCACCCCCAGAGCTTCTCCGTGTAGGGACCAAAATAGAGGTCGTACAGCTTCTTCCCGAACCTGCTTATCACCCAGCCTCTGAAAGATTGTTCTTCCACTGAAGCGAAAAGGCTTTTCAACCGTTCTGTGAAATAGCTCAGGATAAAACCAGCAGATCTGTAAAGGGGCATATTTTTCAGTACATCACCGAAGGAGAGGGGATATCTGAAATAGCGGTCAAGAAGACGAATTCTGCTCAGCCTCTGAAGCTCCAGAAGTTCACCCGTCAGAAGTTCTTTAACAAACTGGAGTATCCGGGGATTCTCAGTATGAAAACGGTGGGGCCCCAGATCAAAGTGAAATCCATTCTGCTGAAATGTATCAGCAAGACCTCCAGGACGTGCCTCTTTCTCAATGATCAGGACATCAACACCTTTTTCTGATAGAACATCCGCTGCCCTCAAACCTGAAAGGCCTGCTCCCAGAACCGCTACCTTTCCCGGTTTTTCAGTTCTTCTATTCATCACCGGTTTTCCTTAATTAAATACTTCAAACGATAATTATCTGATCCCGGAAAGCGCAAGCGGCAGGATTGCAGCGCCGGGTTTTCATGTTACAGATAACCCAAATCTTTCAGCTTTTCAGAGAACATTTCCTGTCCGGGAACAGGTAAAGGATCAAACATGGCCGGGGTTGTCCAGTAGTATCTTGCCCCCTCAACCAGTTCACTGTCCGCCTGAAGAGGATTATTTTCTTCTCTGTCCGCCGTTAAATCGTACATTACTGAAGTATCGTCAGAAGAGTTCCAGAAAACCTTCCGGGAACCCAGTCTGGTCACGATTATGTCCCTGGTTGTGATAAATCCACTTGCCGGCAGCATGACTGGCTCCGCGTTTTCATTAAGACCGATAATGTTTCTTCCCTCGACCTGTTCCGGTACCGGTATTTTAAGGTACTCAAGCAGTGAAGGTAGTATATCTATCTGTCCCACCACATTATGATCTATGTATCCAATTGAAATGCCCGGACCTGTGATTATAAGTGGAACCCTTGTTGTTTCCTGGTATAGCTGGAAACCATGCAGAACACCACCATGTTCTCCAAATTCTTCACCATGATCTGCAACAAGGATTATTAGAGTGTTATCTGCGTGTCCCTTTTCATGAAGATAGTTGAATACTCTTCTCAGTTGGCTGTCAGTGTATGCAATCTCGCCATCATAGGAATTGATCATATGAGTCAGTGCTGTGGAATCAATCTCTCCACTGTTATAGCCGGTGATCAACTCGGCTGCTGTGGATCGCGGCCAGTCGGGGCCGGAGTAGTCCGGATCAGTCCACATGGTTCTGAAAGGATCGGGTGGATCGTATGGAGAATGCGGGTCGAAGAGATGCAGAGCAACAAAGAATGGAGAAGCATTAGACCGGTTCCGGTTATCCATCCAGTTAATGAATGAATCAACCACTTCTTCGGCTTTTGTGGTCTCGATAGAACATCCCCGGCAGTCAAAATAATCAAAGCCTCTGGTAAAGCCATAAGAGGGTGCCATAACCGGAACATTGAAAAAAGCGCCCGTTGTGTATCCGGCATCCTTGAGGAGGACGGGCATGGTTTCCAGATATTCAGAAAGACCGAATGCCTTACCGTTACGTAAACCTGCCCTGTGTGTTCGCTCTGTGGTTCCGGTGAATATTGAAGTCATAGCTGGAAGTGTCCATGAACTCTGGGCCTGTACTTGAATCCATCTTGTACCCATGCCCGCAAGGCTGTCTATTGTCGGCGTGGTCTCCCTTGGATAACCATAACAATGCAGGTGATCCGCTCTAACAGTATCAAGGAGAATCAAAAGAACATTTATCCTGTCTTCCGATGATTTTTCTCTACAACCGATGGAAACAACCAAAAGAATAATTATGCAGATGACTACCGTTTTCATTTATAGTGACTCTCCTTATCGGTCTTGTGATATCTGTTTCGCTGTTTTCCGGCAACCCCTGAGAACTATACTAATCCACCAGGCAGCAAGAACGAGAAACAACGGCAATGTATGCATGGGTGTATTCATGAGTGCCAGTGAACCTGAAAACCTTTCTGTGCTAAGAAGAAATACTGTAGCAGTCAGTGTGTAGGCAGAGGTGAAAACCGGGTAGGTAAGCACCCCGAAAAGAATGGGGTAAATCAGGTAGTGTGCAGCAAATGAAGGCACAAATAGTACTATTGAAACATAATAAAGAGCTATTACTTCAAGATTTGAACAAGCACTCTTCCGCACAATAAGAGCGGTAAAAAGAAGAACAAAACACCAGAGAACCTTCAATAGAAATCCAGAGGGATTAACTCCAAGTGAACTGAATATCATGAACCATCCTGTTTCGTGTATTCTCTGCTGTTGCCCGAACACGTCATCCAAGATGTTTTCCGTACCTCCGTCAACTATATATGGCAGAAATACAACAATAAATATACAGACAGCTATGGATATGGAAAGTATGTATCTTTTCATACCGGAGAACATGCGGAACATAAACAGAATAAGCGGTCCTGATGCATGTTTAACTGCGATAGACGCTCCTAGAAGAAGTCCGGTCTTCACGGCTTTGCCGTTTGAATCAATCCAATCAGTTTTTGAACTCCTTGACATCATGTATGCTATGATAAATACGGGTACCATTGAAACACTGTCAAATTGACCCAGATAGCCGGTGATAAACAGTGATACAGGATTCAGAAAAAACAGCGCAGATGGCAATATCGGGTTTTTGCCTACTTTCAGAGATATCTCGATGATAAAGAGCAGCAGTGTGATATCGGTAATCGTGAGAATGATCTTTATGAAGACGCTGGCGCCAAAACTGTCAAGCCCCAATTTTCCCGCCAGAGCAACAGGAAAAGCGCAAATCCACGCCCATACGGGAGCAAAATCAAGAATATATGACTCCTTGTATGGATTACGACCGTCAAGAATCATATTGCCAGCATACACCCATGCCTTGATATCATGAAGTCCCTTGTAATCTTCAGAAAGAAAATTATCCCTTGAAGTGATAGCAATCGTAACTCTTGCAGCAGTTCCAGCAATCAGAATAAGAATCAGAACTATTAGAACATGCCTCGATATACCTCTGAATGTCATTCAAATTCCATTCTTTAATACTCCAAGAGGATCATCTGACTATTTTCATGTCTCAAGAATTCCTTTGCGGGAAATCTGTCCGTTTTGAGCTGTTAAAACAGTATACATAATATACTGGAATTGAAGGTACAGAGTATACGAATATTAACACTCCTGTACAGACATTCCGGATAATATCCTTTTCTTGTGAAAAGCCCGATATTCGGCTGCAATATTTTAAGAAATACGACTTTTCGGACAAATTGTAGAAGTATTGAATACGTTTTCGTCCGGTTCATTCGCTTTATCGGTGATTTTTCGACAACCAATGTTCTGGAAGAAGCTGACGTAAACTGACAGTTCTCGTTGCGTCCAGAATAATCTCTGCGTCCAGATTCCTTACATCAATCTGTGCCATTGTCTCCCTGCAGCGGCCGCACGGCGGTAGAATACAAGAATCTGAGACCGCAACGATTTGTGTTATGTGTGTTTCTCGATTCTTTAACATCTCTGCAATTGCGGCGACCTCTGCACAAAAGCCGAGACCACAGGCAAGGTCAATACATATTCCGGTATATACTTTGCCACTCACTGTCCGAATTGCAGCGCCTACACCGCCTGCAGAGAAATCCTCAGCCAATGAGAAGTCTCCGCATACATCTCTTGCAGCCTCAATCAGCTGAGTAATATTATTATTCATTCCTCTCCCTATATCATTCCTGCAGTCATTCGGCAGCAGCGATTACAACTAAACGAGAAGCATCAGAATCGTATGGTATACCATGAATATTACCGTAGATCTGCATTTTTGAAAATCCGGCGGTTTCAAGCATATCTTCCATTTCAGCAGCGCTGTACACCCAGTGGGAGAATTTCCATCTGTTCTTTACCCTGTCATCTTCGATTATCAGCCACTCATTGTGGATTTTTCTCCAGCCGTCTTCTATCCTGTGCTTCTGGACCAATAGAGTTCCATCCTCCAGTTCATCGGTTGATATGGAGTTGAAGATCGATGCAAGAACCTCTTTGCCCATAATTTCAAGGATGAATTTTCCACCCTTTCTGAGGGATCTCCGGATGTTGTGGAGTACCTTCATATTGTCCTCATGTTTATCGAAGTAACCGAAGGATGTGAACATGCAGAGGGTAAGATCAAAAGAATCAGGTCGAATGAAACTGCGCATGTCCTCAAGAACCCACTCTACCGAAAGGTTTTCCAGAGAAGCTCTTCTTCGTGCCATTGAAAGCAGGTATTCCGTACAGTCAACACCAGTAACGGTGAAACCACGCCTTGCTATGGCGTTTGAGAAGCGTCCGGGACCGCAGCAGAGATCAAGAACATCTCCCTCTGTAATTCCTGTAAGCTCTATAATGGAATCAGAGTTCTCCTCAGCATTTTCCATTCTTGAATCAGGGAACATGAACGGGTATAACTCACGCCAGAAGTCCTCCTCCTCGAACCATTCCATCACAATATCCTCTAAGATTTCAAGGATTGCATCGTCTGCAGAAGTTACATATACCGGTTATTCTGCTGTCCGGGTCTCCCCATGTGAACCAGGAGTCGACTATTTCAGAAATAAGATACTGAGGATCGAGTTCAAGGAAACCACAATGACCGACAAGGATTACAGTAGACGGATATCCATTGTAGTATCCTGATAAATCAGCTATTTCCACATAACCCGGTGCATCGGGCGCAATACACCAGAGATCGACTGAAGCGTACTCGGGCAGACTGTCCAGCGAGTTTAAAATCTGTTCCGCCATGGCCTGATTATCTATTGAGTCTTCTCCCAGTACAAGAAGAAGACCGAATCCTGCGGGCGTGGCGAAATCATCAAGATCGGAGAAACCTCTGACAGAAGTAAATTCGGTTTGAATCTGAGAAATACAAAGAAAAAAGAACAGCAGAATAATCATTCAATAAACCTTCCCGCGGATACAATCCTGTTTGCGTAATATTCTTTAGAGAGCGATTCCCTTACAACCCCCCTGCTGCTGGATGAGTGAACAAAAAAACCGTTTCCAATAAATATCCCTACATGTGAGATACCGGAACCTGATGTATTGAAAAACAGCAGATCGCCGAACTTGAGTTTCGAGGGATTAACATTTTCTGATGCTGCAGCCTGCTGACTGGCTGTTCTGGGTATCTCGATATCAACAGCTCTGTAAACCGACTGGGTGAACGCAGAACAGTCTACACCGGATCTACTGTTGCCGCCATACAGATAGGGTGTACCAATCCATGAATCGATTTCATTCAGCATTTTATTGTCTATCGATGATCTTGGACCACTTCCGGTGGATGATATTTCAGACCAGGAGCCGCCTGTACAATGAACTCCATCACCACGGTACACAGGAATAGTTCTACATCCCGTGAAAGCAAACAAAACAAGCAATACGAAGGCAATAAAGTGGTTTTTCATAACTGTATCTTTAGAATAGTGTCTCTTGCCGGCTGTATCTGTCCGGGACAGTCAAGAGTATAATGAAGACCCCGGCTTTCCCTCCTTCGCAATGCTGATCTGACTATCGCCCTGCTGACAGTACAGATATTCCTCAATTCAAGAAGTTCCACAGTTGGAAGAAGAGACCAGTAATCATCCTCGATTTCGTCTGCCAGAACATCAATTATTCTCAGGGCTCTGTGCAATTTTCTGTCCGACCTGACTATACTTACATAATCCCACATGACGTTTCTCAGGGCTGCCCACGCATAATCGACTAGCACGTTTTCCTTTAATGGTTCAGCCCTTCCGTAAGCCCAATCTCTGGCAGAGAATATGTCCGGATTCAATACAGTGTCAGGAATAGAGTCAGCAGCTTTTAATCCCATAACACCTGCTTCAAGCAGACTGTTGCTGCCAAGACGGTTGGCGCCATGAAAACCGGTACAGGAGGCCTCTCCGATGGCTCTAAGGCCATTCATAGCGGTACTGCCATCAGCAGACGCGTCTATTCCGCCAACACAGTAATGGGCTGCGGGAACTACAGGTATTGGTTCCAGCCAGGGAATTATACCGACTGAAGTGACACCTTCAGTTATTTCCGGAAATGATTCTTCCAGCTTTTCACGACCGAGGTGGGTGGCATCAAGCAGGACATGATCATTTCCAAGCCGTTTCATTTCTGAGTCTATAGCTCGTGCTACGACATCTCTCGGCGCAAGTTCCATCCTCTGAGGATCGTAGTTTTCCATGAATCTTTGACCTTCAAGGTTAAGCAACCTTGCACCTTCACCTCTTAGAGCTTCCGTTATCAGAAAATTTCTCTTTTCAGGATGAAACAGGCAGGTAGGGTGAAACTGGTAAAATTCCATGTTCCTTATTGGAAGCCCGGCTCTGTATGCCATCGCTATGCCGTCTCCTGTGGCTGAATCCTGATTTGAAGTGTATCTGTATACTTTACCAGCCCCTCCTGTCGCTATAATGGTTTCACCGGCAAGCACAGTGGAAATTCTACTGTCGTGAAGGATATGAGCGCCGAGACATCTGTCTATCGCATTATCTACCAGATCAGGCATCTCTCTGGAAGCAGTAAGAAGATTAACAGCAAACGCTGGTTGCAGTATTGAGATGTTCTTTCTTTCTCTGCATCTGTCACAGAGTACTTCACTGATCAATCTGCCCGTTCTGTCTTTGTGATGAAGTACCCGTCTGACACTGTGTCCTCCTTCGATCCCTCCTTTACCGGATCCGCAGGCTCCTTCAAGAAAAGCGCCCCATTCAGATAACTGGTTTACCAGGCGCGGACCGCTTTCGATAATATTGATTGCTACTTTTTCATCAACGAGGCCTCCACCAGCAAGTATGGTATCTCGCAGATGAAGTTGAAAACTGTCATCTTCGGATATTGCCGCTGCAAGACCACCCTGTGCAAGGTAAGTGCTTCCCGTGGGAATTGGAACCTTACTCACAAGAAGAATATCAAGCTCTTCAGGAAGAGCGAGCGCGCATGTCAGTCCCGCCATTCCGGCGCCAAGTATGAGTACATCTTTTCTGACTGTACCGGTCAATTGAGTTATCCTATCTTTCTCTAAGCTCTCGAAACCTTTTAATTGTGTTCTGAATCTCATCAAGTAGTTCAGGTATATCTCCCTCAACCTCAAGGTTCATGGTCTGAACCAGTATGTCATCAGTATCAGCAAGACTGCTGAATTTTACGGCATCCTTTTCCGTGGTTATCAATGCTGATGCTTGTATTTCACGCATTGTCTTCTTCAGGTGTTCTATATCCTCTTCTATATATACATGATGGTCAGGAAAAACCACCAGTTTACCAATACTGAAACCGGCTTCTTCAAGAGAGTTGCGGAAGCTTTCAGGTTTTCCAATACCGCAGAATGCAAGAACCGGATATTCAGGAGTATCCATCAGTCTCCTGCCGGAAGCAAGCCTTACGCCGGTTGGTTGAATTCTGCTGAACTGTACAGGAGCTTTCCAGTTGTAGTCTGAAACTCTGCGCTTTATCCATTCAGCTGACATTCCAGACGCTATACGGTTAATCCAGATATGATCCGCTCTTGATAGGAATGATGGGAATTCTCTGAGTGTTCCTGCAGGAAGAATTCCACCCTGGCCAAACGGGTTTGAAAAGTCAAGCACAATAAGTTCTATGTCTCTATGGAGTTTAAGGTGCTGAAATCCGTCATCTATTATGATAATATCCGGATTTTCCTCTCGAAATGCTCTAATTGAAGCTTCAGTTTTGGACCTGCCGGCATACACCCTGGCTTTTCCGAGCAGGCTTTCCGCAAGGAGCAGAACTTCATCTGTAAATTCTTTCCTGACATCATCGTTGTCCAGTCTGACTCTGCAGGCGGATTTTCTCTCTCCGAAATTCCGCGCAATGACCGATACGGAATAACCCATTCCAGCGATTCTTCTTGCAAGCCAGATCGTGACAGAGGTTTTACCCGTTCCGCCAACTTCGATATTCCCTACACTTATCACTGGAACCGGTAATCTGAACTGCCTTCTGCCCGATTCGAACCATATTCTTCGAATTGCAGCAACTGAGCCGTACAGCCAGCCGAAAGGCATAAGTAACCAGCCAAACCAGGCATAATATCCCTCTCGAGATGCTATTTTCCTGAAAACTGTGTCAGGTCTTTTCATTTCATATACTCCAGATGATTGATAACTCCTGATCTGAACAGGAGCAATCCAAACTGATCATATACTTCATTCCGAATGTTTTCTACTGCCATTCGCACGAATGACTTCGGGGGAAATTCGGTTATCAGTTTCTTAAGTGTATCAGCTAACTCCTCATGTGATGAGATGATATGACCAGCTCCCGATGTGGATATTTCATCAATGATACTGCTGAAGCTTTCGTAATGGGGACCAACGATAACGGGTATCCCCCTCATAAGGGGTTCAAGTACGTTGTGTCCCCCGACAGGCACAAGCGTTCCTCCCACAAAAGCGGCTTTGCCTAAACCATAGAACTGAGCAAGTACGCCATGAAGATCAAGGATAACACTGTCAAATTCTCCTGTATCTTTAGAATCGGCAAGTTCTGTCCACTTCGCGGGAGTAAATCCATGGTTTTTCATGATATCAAGTACTTCATCAATTCGCTCAAGATGTCTTGGTGCCAGAACAGGAAAATATCCAGCCATTCGAGAAGCTTTGAGTATGGTTGCTTCCTCTCCCCTTCTTGTTGAGCCGGCGACCAGAACAGGGAGATCGGTCTGCAGCATATCATGCCATTCCCCCGGAGGATCACCGTGATCTGAGCAGGACTTGGAATCACCGGTCACGGTGATGCTGTCAGTATTCGCGCCAAGTAACTCAAAGTATTTCGCATCCTCAATGCTTCGCGTCAGGATACCCGAAAAGCATAAAAGCATTCTTTTGAGCAATGGTTCGAATATCCGGTAACCTCTGAAACTTCGTTTTGAGAGCCTTCCGTTGACAATCATACATGGAATACAGGATTCAAGAGCTTCAAGGATAGTGTTCGGCCATATTTCAGTCTCGGTAATTATAAGTGCCCTCGGTTTTATTCGACGGATGAAGCGTTGTACAAATAGAGGTGTATCCAGAGGGCTGAAACTACCCGGAAGGTTCATTCTGTCAAGGAATAACCGTCCTGAAGGAGTGAAACACGTTATCCAGACCGGTATGTTTCTTTTTTCAAGATACGATACAAAGGGAAGAAGTCCGTTCAGTTCGCCAAGAGATGATCCATGAAGCCAGACCGGACTACTATTAAGTTCCGAAACATACCCCTGCCTTTCCTTTCTTTCCCTTGATGATCTGAATTGCAGTGCCAGTATTGCCGGCATGTGAAGAAAGTAGCCAGCGGATTTGAGAATAATTCTGAGAATTCGGGCGGATGGTGATGTGAGAAGATCAGCACATCGAGTGACTCTTGAAATCTCCCTTTCCATTCTGTCCAGCCATATATCGGGATCATCTCCCCTTTTCATCGGTGGAAAAGGTCTTCCCTCAACCACGCTCACCCTCGCGAATGGCAGCGGAATCAAAAAACTGTCCCAGGAGGATAAATGAAGCGCAGGCCAGGCTGATGTTCCCATTGAAACAACAGGCTTGCCTCCAAGCCTGGATATATGGGCAATTCCCGTTTTCAATTTTTCTGCGGGACCTCTGGGGCCATCCGGTGTAATTGCGCAGTCCATCCCACTTTTAAGTTTACCGGCCATTTCTCCGAGTGCTCTCATACCTCCCCTGCTGCTGGAACCCCGGACTGTTGAAAATCCCATTGAATGAAGAACATTTGTAACATACTGTCCGTCCCTGTTCTGGCTTACAAGAACAGTAATATCCTCATTGCGATGCGTATGAATCATTGGAAGCTGTCTTCCATGCCAGAATGCGAAAAATACGGGTCTTCCCCGCATATGTCCGGCTCTCAAACCGTGTTTTGAGAAGTAGAATACCCGCCATGAGCTGCCAATCAACCTCATGAAAATGCGTCCCAGTACCCGGGAGAGCTTAAAATAGTCAGGAGATCTCATGTCCGATTTCATTGTACAGAAGCCTGGCTGCTCTTTCCGCTGCACCGTGTTCACCAAGGGCTTTCCGAACGGATTTAAGGTCTGATAGTGATTTTTTTCGAGTGAACGATTCAGACAGCAGAGGAATGATTCGCTCTGCTATGCTTTCCGGTGTAACATTATTCTGTATAAGTTCAGGCGCGACGTCTCTGCCTGAGACTATGTTGGCCATACCTATTCTGTCCACGCCTCGTACAAGCAGCTTTGAGATAAAATATGTCAAGCGTGAAGTTCTGTATGCAATAATGAATGGAATACCCCAGAGTGCTGTCTCCAGCGTGGCAGTGCCGGAACATACAACTGCAGCAGACGCATTTTTAAGCGAAGCGCTGATTGAATTTACAAGTGTTACTCCTTCAGTATTCAAGGCGCGGTCATACAGTCTCGATGGAACGGATTCTGTCATAGCTACAGAAGCATTCCGGACAATCCCCATGCTTCGAAGAATGGAGTATGCATCAAGCATCGGATCGAGAAGACTGGCGACTTCCTGTTCCCGACTTCCGGGAAGAAAAGCCAGATCTCCTTCAGGCACTGAATCAGCAGGCTCCGGAATCGCGTCTACAAGCGGATGCCCTGCGCATACTGCCCTTACTCCATGATTATTGTAGAATTCCACTTCGAATTCAAAGAGAGTTATCATGAGATCAACGCTCATTCGGATTTTTCTGACCCTTCTTCTGCCCCATGCCCATAACTGTGGAGAAATGTAATATATGACTTTGAAACCTTTTTTCTTTGCCCATTGAGCCAGGGGTATATTGAATCCGGGGAAGTCAACCAGAAGAACCGCATCCGGATTTTCAGAGATGATAAGTGATTTCATCTCATTTCTCAGACCGCGAAATCTGTTCAAAGATGACAGTACTTCCGCAAAGCCCATTACGGAATAATCTTCAAGATCAAACAACACATTTGCACCGGCACCTGAAAGATAACTGCCTCCCAGGCCTGAAGCTTCAACCTGAACTAATACTGATAGTTTTCTGAAAAGCTCTCCAGCACGTATATCACCGGATGGGTCACCCGCTGAAATAACAAGATTCATACTCCGGTCAGATCCTTCAGAATTTCATCTGTCGCTATCTGTATCTGTCTCGAAATTATCCTGGCAGATCGGAGAGCGATAAGACCGTCTTTCCCCGTAACAACCGGAGAGCAACCTGTATCACAGGCTTTCAGAAAATCTCTAAGCTCAGCGGTAAGAGCGTCACCTTCCTCAACATTGATTGAAAGAGGTATGATGTTTCCGGATGATACACGAAAAGCCTCGACTTTTCTTGATGCGAAATCAACCGATACATAGCTCTTATGCTGGAAAAACCTCAGTTTTCGTATCTGCTCTCTCGAAATTCGGCTGGCGGTCATATTAACAACACAGCCATTCTCAAACTGAATTCTTGCGCTGGCAATATCCACATTATTACTGAGAACAGGCACACCTGATGCCTGAACTAAGGTGACTGGAGAGCGCACGAATGAAAGAACCAGATCAATATCGTGAATCATAAGATCCATTACAACCGAGACATCGGTTCCCCTCGGGTTGAAAGGCGCCATTCTGTGCCCTTCTACGAAAAGTGGTGTGTCTATTAATTCTGCTGCGGCAAGTATAGCCGGATTAAAGCGTTCCACATGACCAACCGCCAGAATCAGGTCAGCTTCTTCTGCGAGTTCTACCATCTCAAGGCCTTCTTCGGGATTCGCTGCTATAGGTTTTTCTACAAGAACGTTCAATCCGGCTCCGAGAGCTTTCATGACAGCTCCATAATGTCCCGAAGTAGTACAGGCGACCACAACTGAATCGCATTCTTCAAGAAGAGAATCTATTCGGTTCACCGGACGCACATCAATCCTGGATGCCAGTTCTCTCATGCGTTCAGTATCCGTATCGAAAATAGGAACAGTTCTGCCGGTAATCTCACCGAGTATTCTTGCATGGTGAAAACCCAGGTGCCCTGTTCCGATAACACCAGTTATCATTTTATCCTCCAAAAGCGGAAAGAACATCCGCTGCATATTTTACAGACCTCTCAGACAATGAGAGGTGGGTAACAAATCTTACTGTTGACGGTGACAGAGCAAGACAGCCGATCTCGAGCGTGGCCAGAGATTCTGCTATAGTCTCCGCTTCTCCTTCAGGTGTCTTTGCAACAACTATATTCGTGTCCACTTTCTTCTGAAGTTCAAGCACAGGGGATTTCTCGATTCCCCGTGCCAGTTTTACCGCATAGTGATGAGTTCTTGATAATACCGGAAGGTTATGCTCCAGAGCGTATATGCATGCCGCGGCAAGTATCCCGGCCTGACGCATACCGCCTCCGTGCTGCTTCCTGAGGAACCTGACACGCTCTTCGTCTTCGGAAGAACAGAGAAGAATAGATCCAACGGGACATCCGAGACCTTTAGAGAAGCACATTGAGACCATGCGAAAACCGGAAACAAGTTCAGCCAGTGATTGCCCTGAAGCAGCGATCACGTGCCAGAGTCGCGCTCCATCAAGGTATGCGGATACTTCGTTCAAAGAGGCTATGGTCTGGATTTCTTTTACCATCGTCTGCGGCAGGATGAGACCACCCATTACATTATGTGTGTTCTCAAGAGCAACAAGAGTTCTCGGAGCTAAATGCTGATCCTTTCCTCTGTTTAATGCTTTTCTGAGTTCATCCGGTGGAATACAACCACTGTCATCCTCATCGATTCTGTGCATCTGAAGTCCGCCGAGCATTGCGTACTGAGCTCTCTCATACAGATATGCATGGCTTCTTGAGCCACAGATTACCTCATCTCCGGCGGATGTGAGAGCGCGAATTGCCACTCCGTTTGACATCGTTCCCGTAGGCATGAAAACCGCTCTGTCAAATCCTGCCATTCCGGCAACAGTATCCTCCAGATGATTGATTGTTGGGTCTTCACCGAAGACATCGTCACCGACCTCTGCTCTGGACATTGCGTTTCTCATAGCATGTGAAGGAGTACTGACAGTGTCACTTCTCAGATCAACTTTAATTCTGGTCAATTGATGAAAACCCCCATTTAAGGATTTGAATATTTTCTCATTGCTTCAGCGAGAATTCGTTCCATGATTTCAGATGGTGATTCTCCGGACGCTTCCCAGAGTTTAAAGAACATGCTTATTTCCGTGAAACCCGGAATAGTATTTATTTCATTAAAATAAACCTCACCATTCGGAGTCAGAAGGAAATCTGCTCTGGCGAAACCACTGCCTTCCAGTAAAGAGAATACTTTTTCGGCAATTATTCTGATTCGATCTGACATCTTATCGGATAATGGTGCTGGAATAATCAGTTTCGAATCATCGCAATCATATTTTGCCGTGTAATCATACCATTCCAGACCTGGTATTATCTCACCTGGAACAGAAGATGAAATATTTCCGGATTCACTCAGTAGAGCAACTTCAATCTCCCTTACATCAGTGAGGCCATTCTCGACCAGGATCAGACTGTCGTATCTGAAAGCAAGTGCCATGGCGTCCTGAAGCTGATCAGAAAAATCAACTTTTGATATTCCAATACTGGAACCCATCCTCGCCGGTTTGACGAATAAAGGATATCGAAGCGACTCGAGTTCTTTCGGAGAAGGAGGCGAATCCTGCGAAAATCTCTTCCAGGAAACGACCGGGATCCCTTCGGATGAAACGAGTCTTTTAGTGGTGACTTTATTCATTGCCAGAGATGATGTCATAATAGAAGCTCCAGTATATGGCCAGCCGGCAATCTCACATAATCCCTGAATTGAGCCATCTTCCCCCCATGGACCATGGAGTACGGGGAATACGAGATCAAACTCTATTTCTGTTTCATCAATGAACAGTTTCCAGATAGGATGTCCGGCATTGAGCGTAATAGCTGAACTGTCAAGATACCATTGCCCATTTCTACTAATTTCAACAGAAACGATTTCATGTCCTGATTGCTCAAGAACGGAGCGGACAAACAACGCGGACTGTACGGATATATCCCGCTCTGCTGATCTTCCCCCTGAGAGAAGCACTATTTTCATTTTTAGCCTCCTGCAGGTTTTCATCCGAAAATGGATCTTGACCGAACCTTTCCGGATGGTAGTTTATCCAGACAGTTGTTGAATGCTAATATATGATTACTTTCCATATCCGGCAGGTTATATCTAATACCCTGGCGTGATTTCGGAGGCAAGATGAAGATTCTTATAACAGGTGGAGCCGGTTTCATTGCTTCTAATGTAGCAGACTTCCTTATTGAAAAGAAACATGAAGTCCATATACTGGATGATCTCTCTACAGGATTTATTGAAAATGTTAATCCCGATGCGGTATTCCACGAACTCGATATAAGAAGTAAAGGCGCTTTCGATCTCATCTCTCTCGAAGGATTTGATATTCTCTGCCATCACGCGGCGCAGATGGATGTAAGAAGATCTGTAAGAGAACCTGTTTTTGACGCTGATGTTAATATTGAAGGAACTCTCAATATTCTTGAGGCCTCAAAAACTGGGGGTGTTCGCAGAGTTGTTTACGCCTCTACCGGAGGAGCTGTCTACGGGGAACCACAGGAGCTTCCCGTGCCGGAAACACATCCGGTTAATCCCATATGTCATTATGGAATCAGCAAGCATACTGTAGAACACTACCTTTTCCTTTACAGGTTCCTTTACGGACTTGATTACGTGATTCTCAGATATCCGAATGTTTATGGTCCCAGACAGAATCCGTACGGAGAGGCAGGTGTAACAGCCATCTTTACTCTGGCATATCTCACGGGTAACCCACCTTTAATCAATGGTGACGGATTACAACAGAGGGATTACGTCCATGTCGCTGATATAGCAAGGGCAAACGAGATGGCTATGGATCTGTCAAGAACCGATATTTCCGGAGAGATCTTCAATATCGGCTGGGGTGTCGGAAGGTCTGTTATTGAGCTTGATCGAATTATTCGGGACTTTACCGGAACTGATCTTGAACCCTCTTTCGGCCCCCCTCTGCCTGAGGAAATCCTTCAGATAGCACTGGACAGCACAAGGGCAAGAGATATCCTGGGATGGACGCCTGAAATCCAGTTTGAGAAGGGTCTCGATGATCTTGTGAAGTATCACCGCAGAAAGATGACAGCGCAATGAATCGCGCGATGCCAGTTTTCCTTGACAGAGACGGCGTGATTAACAGGAATCTTGCTGATTACGTTAGATCATTGAATGACTGGATCCCGCTCCCCGGTTCTATTGAGGCAATAGTAAATCTGAGCAATGCGGGGCATCCTGTCATAGTCGTTACCAATCAGTCAGCAATATCACGGAAATACTGCCTTGAATCGGATGTAATGGAGATACATCAACATCTGATTCAGCTTGTCGATGAAGCCGGCGGGAAAATTGACGGTCTTTACTACTGTCCTCATCATCCTGATGATGCGTGCGATTGCAGAAAACCGAAAACCGGTATGCTGGATACTGCGAGAAAAGATCTGAACCTCCCCCCCGGCGGCTATCTTGTTGGTGACGCGTCGTCTGATATGGAAATGGGAAGAAGAGCAGGACTTAAGACAATTCTTGTTCTTACAGGTAGAGGATTGAATCAGCTTGAGCTTATTAAAATGGAAAATCACCCGGCTCCATGGAGAGTGACTGAAGATCTTGCATCTGCTGCTTTGATTATTCTGGAAGATTCAACTGTTTAGGCTGCCGGATCATTCGCCTTCAACAATATCAAGTTTCTCAAGGTAGATTTTCAGTCGGTTGATTCCTTCTTGAATCTGTTCTCTGTTACCTTCTTTTCCGGCAATTTCAATAAAGCCCCCTATTTCAGTAATCCCGTCAAAACCATATCCTGCTCCTGAACCTTTCATGCTATGCCCGCATCTTTCAATATCTCTGAAAGAGTTATTTTCAAGCAGATCTTTCATTTTGCCGACATCATCATGTCTGTGTTCAATGTATCCTGGAATCAGAGGCATCAGATCAGGGTCGGCATGTATTTCAATTCTCTCATTATTGCTGATATCCTCCGAATATGAGAATTTCGAAATAGTATCTCTAATCACTTTTAGAAGATCGGCTTTACTTACAGGCTTTGCCAGATGCACATCGCATCCCGCATCAAAACATTTTTTCACTTCTGTATTGATTGAATGGGCAGTTAGAGCCACGATGGGTGTATAACCGATTCCTTCTTTTTTCTCGATTTCCCTTATTCTCCTTGTGGCCTGGTATCCGTCCATAACGGGCATTTGCATGTCCATGAGGATTATATCCCATTGTTCGGTTGGAAACAGCTCAACAGCAATACTTCCGTTATCTGCTTCCACGATGGAGCATGATTCATTTTTGAGGAATGCATTGATGAGGAATCTGTTGTCTAAGGAATCATCCACTAACAGTATTTTCAGATATCCGAGTCCTTTTATTGCTATTTCAGTACTATCCTGATCCTGCATTTCAGCGGTTTTCACCCAGCCCTTTTCCGGAATATCAAACTTTGCCGTAAAACTGAATGTAGTACCCTCCTCTTTTGTGCTTTCAACGGATATATCACCATGCATCAAGTGTATGAGTTTTTTCGATATTGCGAGACCGAGTCCGGTTCCACCGAATTTTCTTGTTACTGAAGCATCTGCCTGAGTGAAAGTGTTAAAGATGCTTTCAAGTTTTGCAGATGGTATTCCTATACCGGTATCCGATATTGAGAATTTGAGTGTTGAACTGTTCTCCGTAGTTTCCATATTCTCAACAGACACTCTGATGCTTCCTTTTTCGGTGAACTTAATCGCATTTCCAATCAGATTTACCAGTATCTGCCTGAGCCTGTTCGGATCACCGACCAGGAAATCAGGAACTCCCGGTTTTATTTCATACGTCATTTCAAGGTTCTTCTGGCTGCTCCGTACGGACAGGGTATCACATATCTTTTTCACAAGGTCGTTCAGATTGAAGAATATTTCCTCAAGAGTGATCTTTCCGGCTTCGATCCTGGAAATGTCAAGTATGTCATTGATTAACGCAAGAAGACTTTCACCAGATGAATGCATCATTTCAACCAGCTTCATCTGTTCGTTGTCAAGATTTGTTTCAGACAGCAGGCCGGTTGCTCCAATTATGGTATTCAGAGGGGTTCGAATTTCATGACTCATGTTAGTAAGAAATTCCGATTTTGTTCTTGAAGCGTTCTCAGCTGCTTCACTTGCTTCAACAATATCTTTTTCTGCTCGTCTTCTTTCGGTAATGTCTCTTATTATCCCAATCGCATACCAGCTGTCATTCATTTTAGTTGCTGAGATCGAGAGTTCAACCGGAAATTTTGACCCGTTCTTTCTTCTGGCTTCTATTTCCAGTGTTCGTCCAACCAGAAGTCCCTTTCCTGTATTCCTGAAAGCCTCAAATCCCCGCCTGAATGATAATAGATATTGTGGTGGAGCAATCAGCTCGTGCAGATCCGTATACAGCATCTCTTCCTTTGTATAACCGAACATCATTGTGCCGGCTCTGTTCACAAAAGATATCAATCCTTTATCATTCATCATTATGATAGCATCCTGTATGGATTGAGTTATGGTTTTGAATTTTTTCTCACTGTATCGGTGCGATTCGATAGCTCTGGTGGTTTCCGTAATATCATGGAGAATACTCAGAATACTGTCCGGATTACCATTTGAATCATGAATGACAGCGGAATTTATAACTATATCTGCAATTGATCCGTCTTTCTTCTGAAGATCAAGGCTGTATTCCTCAACACTGCCGTTTGACAGCAGTTCCTTAAGAAGGGTATTTTGATTATTCGGATTTGAATAAAAGAGATTGACCGATTTCCCGATTACTTCTTCTCTTGTGAATCCTGTTACTCTTGAGACAGAATTTGAGATGTCTATTAGAATTCCATTCATATCAGTCTGATAAAAAATGATGTTCTGTAAACCGTTTATAATAGAAAGGTAGTCCGATGCCCTTTGATTTCTCTGTTCCAGAGTTCTGCTATTTTTGGAAATCTCTATAAATGTGTGAATCAAGCCTTTATGTTCTCTGATTCTGCATTCGGCAGTTGAAATGATAACCGGAATGATTCTGTCCCTATCACCCCTGAGAAATCCGTCAACAGCAATCGTGGATGGTTCAAGAGGGGTGTTATTCAGTGTTCTCAGGAAGATGTCGCATCGTTTCCCGATTATCGATGTTTCGGATAATCCTACCATCTCAGTTGCTCTGTTGTTGATCTCAACAATTCCACCACTATCGAAATCAATAATGAATACACCTGCACCCTGAGAATCAAAGAAGTTTTGTTTAGATTCTCCCGCTGTTCTTATGGGATAATCCGACGTATTCATTGCGGCACCTTTCAAAGACAATCGAAACATTTTGTATGAGAATATCGAAGGTATTAATTATGCTAAACGATATTCTATCTCAATGGATATATATACAAATTCAAACGAATACACATCAGCTCAATATTCACGAACAGAAGTACTCACTAACTTGTCGAAGACTGTAATATTTAACAGCTCTGCACTTTTGTTTATTGGATTTGCAATATCACTTTTTTATTTGTAGAATTACTTTTGATATACTGCGTATTGAACTGATAGGAGAATTATGCCCACAATACTCATCGTAGACGACGATTCAATGGTCAGAAAATTGCTGGTAAAAGCTTTCCAGATTGACGATTACACTACCCTTGAAGCATCAGATGGCAATTCCGCGTTAAGAATATTTCGTGATGAGGATATTGATGTTGTTATAACAGATATTGTTATGCCTGATATGGAAGGTATCGAGACTATTCGTGAATTACGAAAAATCAATCCTGATGTAAAGATAATCGCATTTTCCGGTGGAGGTTCTCTTTCACCTGATGGCTACCTGAAAATTGCTGCTTCAATGGGTGCAAGATACACATTCCAGAAACCATTTAACATAAATGAACTCAAAGAGACTGTTAAAAAACTCCTGGATTCCTGAAATCAGCTCATCACATAGGCCTGGATAAGATCTATTGTCGCTTCGAGAGCTTTTTCGTGTGTACGTTCGTTTGCGTGTGAAGCGTCCACTCCCGGTCCAATCAATCCATGTTTCACATCCAGTCCTGATTTGAGAGCTGCTGCCGCGTCTGACCCGTAATGAGGAAAAGTATCAACGGTGAAAGGGATAGAATTTGCTTCAGCAAGTTCTATCAATCGTTTAGTTATCTGGTAATTGAATGGTCCTGTGCTGTCAGCAGCACAAATCGTGACGCTGTCCTCTGAAGACTCTCTTCCATGCCCTGCAACACCCATATCAACAGCGATGAATTCACTTGCCTTCACCGGGAGAAAGCCTGCTGCGCCATGTCCTACTTCCTCATACGATGTAATGAGATAGTGAAGGGTACGCATCGGTGTAATCTCTTCTCTAACCAGTCTCTCAGCTACTTCAATGAGTATTGCTACTCCCGCCTTGTCATCTAGATGCCTTGATTTGATAAACCCTGATTTCGTTCGAACAGGGCGAGGATCAAAATGTATGTAGTTTCCAACGGACAGGCCAAGCTCCAGTATTTCTTTTTTCGATGATATCTTTTCATCAAGCCTTATATGCATCTTTTCTTCTTTACGCTTCTCTGAAGCTTTTTCCAGACCATGGATATGTACGGAAGTATTGTCATAAAGAACCGTTCCATCAAAGAGTTTACCGTCCCAGGTTTCAATTTTGCAGTACTCACCCTCTATACTTGACATCGTATAGGAACCGATTGTTCTGAGCCTGATCCTGCCGTCATCTTCTATTCCGCTGATCATCCCTCCCAGCGTATCAAGATGTGCCGAGAGTATTATACCTTCAGGTGTTGAACCATTGAGTGTCGCTATAATGCTGCCTTTAGCAGTTGAACGAGTTGTCAGATCCAGTTTCCTGAATCTTTCTCGAACGATATCCATCGCATCCTCAGTATGTCCGGACACACTTCGTGTATTCAATAATTTCATCAATGTATCAATTACATCAGCATCGGTATTCATTTGATTCCTTTCAAATTCCCAAGGTTTGTACATCTGGAAATTATAATCATATTCCAGACATGAGAAAGAAGCGTACAAAACGGTTGTTAAAAGCTCTCAGCCTTATTTTGCCCTTTGTGCTGCCTGCTGGAGTATTCGTATTATGGCTCTCGGATCAATGCCGGGGTCAGGATGGTGATCCTCTTCATATAGTTGCATCCATGGATCCCGATGGAGGCCGGACAACAACATTCTCCACAATACTGACCGATGGAAATGAAGCGGTATGGGAGTGTTCGGATGGAACCTTTATTGAGACCGGAAATGTTACAGCATCGGGCAGAACGGTTACATGGCAACCGCGTCCGGGGCTGGAAGATTCCGTTCAGATTGTTATCACAACTACCGCTATTTCAGATACTGTCAGATTTCTTCCGGTAATTCCAGACATAATTCCATCTCTTACCGTATCCGCCGCATATCATCTTGCCATTCTTGAGAGAGCCAGAAGCATCCAGATGGCTCCAGGAATCTACAGGGCTATTTCAATGCCTGACGCTCTTCGCGAGTACGACGGGCTTGTTGTTCTGATTGTAAAAACACAGCAGGACAACAACCGAAAGGCTTTTTGTATGCTTCCGGGTGACACTGTCGAGATATTTCTCCCGCTGGGCGGTACCGTACAGGCCGCAGGCCTTGATGAAATGGAAGATGCCATAGATAACTCGGGTAATGTCCAGATAATATTTGAAACTTTATCTGAACCTTCGAAAGAACCCCCTTTTTCTGGATAACAAGAATAGCATAATAATACCTGCAAACCAGATAACCAGCATCCATTCTCTGAATTCGAATCTTCTGAATTCAAGCATATACAAAAGTTTCAACCAGATAAACACTGTCCATTCAGCCAGAATAGATGCGCCTGCTGCTAAGAATCCCCATGAAAGAGAAATAACGCCCAGAGCCATAAGTGTCAGCATGAAAGGAAGTGATATCACAGTTGCAATCGGTGCTACAGGACTTACGGCACCGAATGTGCATGAAACCAGAGGAGCGAGACACAGTGTTACAACTACTCCAGCGTAAACGACTGAAAGTATTTTTCCAATACCACCTCTGAAACTTCTACCGAAGAGAATCAGGCTGAGTACGGCGCTGAAGGACATTTGGGCTCCAATATCATTCAGAACTGATCCCGAGGTTAGTATGATCAGTACGATTACAGCGAAGGACCATATGAAAAGGAGATTGGGGGTTTTCCCCACGGCCTGCCAGGCTATCAAAATGAACATTCCCATTATTCCGGCTCTCACAGTCGAGGCTCTGGCACCTGCAAGGAAGACATAGCTGCCCATAAGAAGGATCGTTATGAATACGGCCAACCATGTTTTCCCGAATATTCGTCTGGTGATAATGAGGATTATCCCACATATGATCCCAACATGCAGGCCGGATACGGCAAGAAGATGTGAAGTCCCTGTCATTTCAAACGTATCGCGAATGCGGGTGGGAATAGTTCCCCGTTCACCTGCGAGAAGCGCGGAAACAAGCGAACTTGTCTCCCGGGAAAGCAACTTTTCTCTCCACCTGTTGCAGATTACTCTTCTTACCCTGTTCTGCAGACAATCAGACTGGATTGCACTGAATGAGCAGGTTTCAAGGAAACTGCCCCGCAGTGATCCCAGAACAAGCACAGAATCCCCTCTTCTGACTGTCAGAGCCAGTTCCTTGTCTGAAGACCATACTTTCCTGCCGTATTCCATTGAGAGAAGCGCTCCGCGTGTTGTGGATGTTTCTACCCTGCAGCTCCAGACTCCTCCCCGCGCTGTTTCATTGCTCTCTTCATTTTGTTCACTCAAATGGTTATTATTCCAGTATAATCCGACAAGCAATGAAGAAGCGCATAACAACAGCATCCCATATCTTCTATAACCTGCGATTGCAGCAATTAATCCGGCGACTGCAGGTATTATCCATAACGGATGCTCGACTCTCAAGGGAAGATAATATCCCAGGAGGAACAGAGAAGTGATCGAAAAGAGCAATTTTCCCAATATCATGATACCTCAAGTTTACACAGATTCTCTTCATAGTTCAAGGGGAATGCCCATTTTTATCCTGGATAATTTCAGAAGCGCTTTTAATGTAGGTTCGGTTTTCAGGTCTGTCGAGGCAATCTCACCTGCTGCTGTTTTTCTGACAGGCACATGCTGCAGACCGGGAAACAGGAAACTCAGTCATACTTCGAGGGGAACATGCGCTTCAATTCCCTGGAGGTATTTCACGGATATTGAAGAAGCCGCACATTGGGCGAAAGGAACCGGCCGTATGCTCATAGCTGTTGAAAACACACCCGACGCGAAGCCTTTCTGGGAAGCATCATTCGATCTATCCTCAGCTTTTCTGTTTGGAAACGAAGCAGATGGAGTGAATCAGAACGTTGCGGATATCGCGGATCTGCGAATATATTATCCCCAGTCAGGAACCCGGAAATGCATAAATGTCTCAAGTACTACCGCTATTATTGCATCTGAAATTCAGAGAAGGAGAATGAATGTCATCCCCTAAGGGTATAAGATACATACTTCTGATACTATTGATCGTGTCAGCTGTTCTTGCGGGAAAATGGATATATCAGGTTGATCCTGTCATCTGCAACGGTTGTGGTGGATGTATCTACTGGTGCGAAACAGGCGCACTCTATATGGAAGGCGGCAAGGCTGTCATAGATCCTGAACTCTGTAACGGCTGCGGTATCTGTGCAGACCATTGTCCCAGAAACGCTATTTATAAAGTATGGTATGAGGGAATTGAAGAATCAGAATCATCCGTTTCCCCTGTGTATGGCCCTAATCCGACACACGGTCCTCTCTACATTGAAGGTGCTCAACCCGGAACAGATATATACGTGCTGGATATGTCCGGAAGATTAGTTGCCTCAACCGGAACGGATTCCAACGGTTACGCTTCTCTTGATCTCACTGGAAGCGCCTCGGGTAATTACTGCGTAATGCTTGGCGAAATAACCCTGGGCGAAATAACACTGACAAAATAGCCCAGTGCCACCCACCATTAAAACGACAAACGAAGACTACATTCTAGAACTCTATCCCAGACATGGCAACGGTTCGAAATGTCTCCACCACGGGGTACTAAAGTTCAAAAAGGGGTGGCTCTATTACCATTCCCAATTCGATGACCTTGCAGAAATAGCACTACCCATTTACAGATTCTGTTTCAGCATTAGGGAGAAACCTGGAGGAACTGTGAACATGCATAGACCTGCAAATGCGTTGAACCTTAACTTTTCAGAATCGGGGAAGAAATATACGTTCTAGAATGTGCGGAATGATTAGTTCTACACAG
>JAUXIK010000102.1 GCA_030620995.1 Candidatus Aegiribacteria sp. | reverse complement strand
TATTCCACTTCTGATGAGCTTCCAATAGCTGTAACAATAACCTGGACCCTGGTCGAAAGAGGTCTTGAGATAGGAGTAACTCTCGAGGCAACCGGAAATGCCGAGTTATGGGAGCCGCTGGAAATAGATTTCATTGCCACCGATTACCAGACCGCTCAGTTCCGGAATCAGACGATTCAGGAAGATTACTGTATCGATATTCATGGTTCCTGTCCACCAGTTGACACATCCTGGAAAAGTACATACACTGTTATTGAAGAAATATGAATGAAAACAGTAAATCGAACGGAAGGTTGAGCTATGTCATGTACTCCAACCGTCACTATAATTATTCTGGTTCTGGTCCTTTTCTCCTTTGTTTCCGTTTCAGCTGACACACCTCCTGACAACACTCTCCCTATAATCGGAATGCGCGTCAATGGCATACATGCATCATTTGAAGGAATTCGCCTTCCCCTTCTCTGCAGGCTTTCATGGCTCCACTTCGATGGTGTTGAAGCGGAAGGTGAGGCAGGATACCTTCCCAACAGAGATTTCATGAGTCTCTGCGGCGAAGCCGGCATGCTTCTGGTGCTGGCACCGCAAGAGATCGTCCAGTACTACTGTAACTGGAATCCAGTCACTTCCTACTGGTTCAGATGGAGTGACTATTCCCTGACTTCTGATAGGTGTTTCGGGCAGACAAGCTGCAATGAAGAACAGACTGAATGGTACTACCCTCATAATTTCTCCACCGCGCAGGACATGCACTCCGGACAGGATTACTCGATAAGCACAACGGTCATAAATCAATTATCAAATTACACAGTTGATTATCCCGCCCTCTGGTTCTACGATGTTTATGATGAGGCTCCTTCCAGGCAGCGGTTAAACATGATCGCCATCACTTCTGTTTGGGACGACTGGCTTCCTAACATGTACACGCAGGCATGGGATGATGAACCCAACCCCCCTGTTCCGGCTCTTTCCGAAGTGGAACCCGCAGGTATCTTCTCCTGGCAGAAGTATCTGGCCGAGAACAATATAGTGAATATAATTTCCACCACACTTAACTTTTCTCTTCTCCATACTATCCAGGCAGGCGAGTATACCGGATTCCCCGGCTGCAACTACGGAACCATGGCCCGTCAGGCTATTTCTGTCAGAGCAATCTGCGAAGCCATGTACCAAGCCCCTCCGGAAGGGGGGAATCCTCCTGAGCCTTTGGAAAACTCTCCCGAATTCATCTGCTTCGACTACTATCCGTTCAGGTACGTCGATATGGATTATGCTGAAACAACCACCATATGTGATGATGACTGGCTCTTTCTGATAAATCACTTCGAGGAGGGTATCGATTCGACCGTGATTCCCGCGGCAGAGTATGATATTCCCGTCTTCTTCTATCCCCAGGCATTCGGTATGGCAGGCGGGCCACTGATACGGGATGCCGGGGGTAATCTTGATTACCATTCCTACCAATATAGAACACCTTCAGCCCAGGAACTGCTAATGCTCTGCAACCTGGGGCTGCTCCATCAGGTGAAAGCGATATTCCCATATTCACTTGCAAGCTTCGTTGAGGTTCCTAACGCTCCTGACGCACCGGATAATTTCATATCCAGCTCACTGTTCGATTTGCACTTCATACCCTTCAACGCACAATATGAGGATTGGGTGTACACCGGGCGCTGGCCCGACCAGGGAGAATGGGAAGGAAAATACGAATACGCCAATCCGCGCCTGCTTCCCCCATTCAGAGATGGCTTCGATCCTCTGTACGAGCTGCCCTCTGCCCCGGTACCTGTTCCCGGCGACCCGAAGAATCTCGAGAGATGGTTCACATGGTTCTTCGATCCCTACGGCAATCTCTATAACAGTCTTGAGAACACGCTTGGACAGATAGCATGGATAGCTCCCGAGATGTATAACATCTGGTGGTTTGAGGATGCAGGAATTCCGTACTGGGATGTGGCTACGATTTCAAGCCCGGATTCCGATTATTATGAGCACTACGTAGCACCTGAGATAAAAGTCTTCAAACGGGATGGCAGCAATACCGTCTACCTTTACTATGTGAACAGATACTGCAGAAGCGAGGAACTGCCGGTGCATGTCAGCTTATATGGGGTGGATATTCCTTATGGCTACCTTCTGTCTGAGACAGCTCTCGATCACTCAAGAAGGTTTCTTTTCCCCGTCGATCTAAGCCCCCCTCATGGTCACTACTCCTTCGATGATACTCTGGCTGCGGGGGAAGCAAGACTCATCGAATTCGTGGAAACCTTTCCCGCCACTCCAGCGGATCTCAGAATAACCTCACCGGATGTCTTCCGCCGCCCTGTGGGATCTCTCAATAAGGAGACCGATCTGAGATGTACCGCTGGAACCAGCGTCGAGCTTGGAGCAACTTTCTACAATCTGGGAACCAGTTCAGCAGATCCAGTAACTGTAACCTTCCGTGATGTCACTGATCCCGATATTCCACACATCCTCGGAACCGACCAGATAAGCTTCAGCGGGCTTTCACAGGATTACCAGCCTGACAGCAGCGCCGCCCTGATAACCTGGAATACTAATTCTGATGACATTGGAGCACACATCATCGAAATATCTACTTCTTTTCTTTCAGGAGAACCTGATCCAGATGACAACAGTGTGCAGGTTACCTTCCTGGTGGAACCGCAGGATTACGCAACAGAAGCAAGGAATGATCCCTGGGACATGTCCGAGGGAGGATCGAATCCATGGCTCACTGATGATATAGCGAGTGTGGCTCTCAACTGGGATGATACGGCCTGGACTGACTCGGTGAGCAACATGTTTGAGGGAGTTCTTGAACCTCCTCCTTTCGGGGAGCAGTTCTTCAAGGGAGATATAATGCTGGATATGCCCGGTAATCAGAGTGGATGGATAAATACTGATGAATATCGAATGATCAGCCTTGCCGGTGTGAGCAACAATCCCAACATTAATCAACCCTCCAATGGCTGCACTTATTATCTGTTCTGGAGAGATGAGAGGGAGAATTTTTATATCTACAATATCTCCAGTGTGATGGGCGGTCTCGGAGATGGCTGGGATCAGTGGAAGGTCTTTGAATCGTTTAATATGGAAAATATTGCGGGCTGGTCAGGTATGATTCATGAGATCGGCTTTAGATTCCAGGCAGGTATTCCTGATCCTCACATAATACCACAACCCATAGATATCCGCATCGGCTGGATTCGTCTGGAGAATGGAGAGATCTGATGAAAACTCTGTCTGTACTTGCAATAATATCGGCCATGTTATACGCAGGTGAATCGCAACAGACAGACTGGTCTGATGGTTCTGGTGTTACCGGCCCTGTCACTTCGTGGGGTTCATCGTTCTGCAGTAACATACATACCGGCTGGGAGGATCTGCCCGGAAGCCTTCTGCTGGCGTTCAATCCTGTTGCTCATAGCATTACCAGTTACATGGGAAGCCTTCACTGCGGTAACGCGGCAGACATGGACGGTGACGGCGATATGGATATACTGAGTGACTCGGGCTACAGGGCGCTGATAGCGTGGTTCGAGAACGATGGATCAGGGGGAACCTGGGACAGGCATGATGTGAGCAGCTACGGTGAGATTTATTATCCGACATCCTCCTATCCTGTGGATATAGACAGCGACGGCGACATGGATGTTCTTGGTACGGAATCCTCTTCAACATATAAGAGGATCTACCTTTGGATAAATGTTGACGGGTCTGGTACTGTATGGGAAACATATATAATTGATGACAATTTATATCATCCATATTTCGTATGCAGCGCCGATATTGACGGTGACGGCGATCCTGATGTGATAGCATGCGATTTCGGTCCGGACGCCATGATAACCTGGTACGAAAATAACTTGCCTTCGATCGATTGGTCCAAGCATCATGTTGCATTTATCCAGGACGGCGAAGAACTCTTTCCGGCGGATATGGATCTCGATGGTGACATCGATATACTGAGCGCCTGCTGGGGGCCACCTACTGTCGCGCTCTGGGAAAATGCTAATGGTACTGGAACTGTCTGGATAGAGCACGAAATATGCATGGATATAGGTTTGGGATCTTCCGTTTACGCTGCTGATATCGACGGGGACGATGATCTGGATGTTATATCTACCGGGACGTGGGACAACTGTAGAATATCATGGTTCGAGAACATCGATGGTCTTGATTTCTCATGGATTGAACATGTTCTTCAGTATCAATTTTACGGTGGAGCAGCCGTCCATGCCGGTGACATAACCGGTGACGGTTTCATCGACATACTTGGCGCTGCGGGTGATAAGATTTATCCTCCCGGTCTGTACGAGCTTGTACTCTGGGAGAGCATTGATGGTTCGGGAGATAACTGGATACGGCATTCACTGGACTCGGGAAGCTGGTATAAGGATGTGGATGTCGCTGACATCGATGGTGACGTCTTTCCCGACGTGATATCTTTCGCTCCAGTGGGCTCTATCATTCAGTGGCTTCGTCTTGGCTACTTCTCTTCAGGTCAGCTGATATCATCCATCCTGGATATGACAGGCTACCCTGAATGGGATTATATATCCTGGACTTCCATTGAGCCTCCCGCTACAAGTGTAATATTCCAGGTCAGGAGTTCAAACGATTCTGAGAATATGGGATACTGGTCTGATTCTATTCTTACACCCGGAAGCCTTGAGGGCATCATAGACAGCACCCACAGGTTTATCCAGTACAAAGTCATAATGGAGTCCAGTAAGCGTTTCACAACACCCGTGCTCGAGGATGTAACCTTCTACTGGAACAATCTGGGCATAGAAGGTGAAGATGATTCTTCCTTCCGACTCTTCCCGATCGCTCCGAATCCTGCAGCGGGAAGCATGACGGTTCGCTTCAATCTGCCTGAAGCTGCTCGCGTGACGATTCATGTATTCGATCTCTCAGGAAGGTTGGTTCTAACTCCGGTTGATAACAGCGAATGCGCATCAGGCCTCCACAGCCTTGAATTGCCAGGTCCTTCCGCAGGAATGTTCATTCTCAGAATCAGAACAGATGATCATACTGCGTCCAGAAGATTCACGATCCTGAATTGAGGTCAATAAAATAGATGATGATCTCATGACTATTTCAGCCTGACCGTATTTAACGCTGACGGGAGATTATGATGTCACTGTTTTTAATGATGCTGATCACTTATCCATTCCCGTTTACATCAGACAGCTCACCCGACACTCTGCAAAACGCTTATTTGCGCGCTGTTATTACCCCGATCACTTCGGGTGTCAGGGCCGGTTCACTTCTTGAGCTTTATGATTTCGAATCCGGTGTTGATCTTGCTGGAGGAAAACAATTCGGGGGTATTCAATGCGGTCCCTATATTCCCATGAACGGGGAAATTGTCTGCTATAATGATACAACCGCCGTTTTCACCTGTCCCGGTCTGATTGACTATTCCACTTCTGATGAGCTTCCAATAGCTGTAACAATAACCTGGACCCT
>JAUXIK010000009.1 GCA_030620995.1 Candidatus Aegiribacteria sp. | reverse complement strand
AGGGCTGTCTGTCAACCAGCCTATTGTAGGAGCCGAGGAAGCAAAACGACTTCAGTCGGATTGCGCTTCCGCCTGAGGCTGCTTACAAGCCCTCTGCTTCAGCGGAGGGTAGTTGACTGCAACGTGAACATTGTAAGATGGGTGGGAACAGAGCCCATTTATATTATCCCTACTGCGGAAGCGGATACAGCGATGCAAAAGCAGATATGGGAGTATGTGGAGGAGATAAGGGACAGGTTCAATCCGGATGCATTGATTTTGACCGATAGGGAGGTTCTTTCAGCTGGTATATGCGAGAAGACACTTCGCATATATGGCACTCCTGCAGGTAACTTATGGCTTCGTAAGTACTTCTCTGAACTGCCATTCCAGATTAAACCTGGTGTGATTACGGCAGGGGAGAGGTTTACCGGGGCTGGCCTTCGCCTGATAGCATCTTACCAGCATCCGGAGAATCTTCTGGAGCATGTAGTCATTTACACCGCTGTTGATCCGGCGGATATAGTCCATATCAATGGTCTGTATCACGGACCTTCCTGTTTTACCATAGGCAGGGACAGCCTTGTTCTGGCCACCGGAAGTTACATTACTTCCGATGAATCGATTACGGAGATATTACTGGATTCACTTCCTCAGGCGCCTTCGAAGCGCACAGTTCGCTAATTTGAAAATTCTGTGAATTTTCCGGAAAGTAAATACTTCTTGTCACACGGTATCCAGCAGAATGTCATCAAGGATACACACTACAGAACATGTCGGAATGTTCTGCATGTCACTCTTCGGAAAGAGTGATGCTCATATCTGCTATTGAATTTTGCTCAGCACTTTAGAAATTTTGGAAGAAAGAGGTGGCAAATCGTTCTTTGCGGTGATCCATACAGCATCAACATCTACACCGAAATAGTCATGAACCAGTTTATCCCTCATCCCGGCGATATCCTGCCAGGGGATATCTGGATGTTTACTTCTAATATCAGGTGATATCTTCTTCGTTGCTTCACCGATAATTTGTAATTGTCTGATAACACCATCCTGAAGAAGTGAAGTTTCTTTGAATGTGTCTTTTGTGATACCAGAAAGATAGCCCTCTATGACAGCAATTGAGTCAAGAATGTGCCTCAGAAAAACGCTGTCATCCCGCTTTTTCATAGATGACCTGTTCCTCACTGAGAATTCTATCTCTGAGATAAGGACTGAGGGCTCCTTCAGTTATTAGATCAACCTTTCGCCCCATGGATTTAGTAAGTTCCCTTTCCATTTGTACTATCTCAAGAAGTCCTCTGGGGGATGAGAATGAAACAAGCAGATCGATATCACTGGTAGCGTCAGCATCCCCTCTGGCAAAAGAGCCGAAGAGAGCTATTCTAACAGCTCCGTGAGCAAGGCAGATCTCAAGAATTCTGGAGATCTTAAGTTTCTGAGTCAAAATTTACTCCCTGACGCTATGTTATAACCTACTAGCATCATAACAAATTCGATAATTGATGTACAGTTTGTTAATCTTATGAGGATTCAGATGTTTTGATTGAATCCTCAGAATGATTTGACCCTGTCTATTCCGTTCCTATCTCTCCGTCTATCTGCTTCTGGACTCTGTTGAAAAGGTAATCCCCTTTGAATCCGGAAGCGTCAAGAAGTGCTCTGGCCAGATCCTGAGTGGTGGCTTCCAGCTCCCGCATAAACTGACCCTGGGCGAAAATCCGCTTGCCTTCGCTGTCTTCTTCTCCGAAGAGAGCGTTAAGGGATTCTTCTATCATCTGATCGAGACCCCCAGGGACTTACTTCGTATCTCCGGAGGGTCATATAGGGTTGGTTCAGAGATTCACTGTTCTCCGATAACTGAGTGAAATCAGGTATTTGGGATTTATTAGGTTGGTGGTAAGTGGTCGTCCTTCAGTTGGAGTATGTTCTGATGTATTCTGAGTGCTTACAGGGGATTGGTATTCCTACCGGATTCTTCTGCCCAGAAATGATACAGACCATAGCCGCCACGTCCATGGTTTTCCCATAAGTTGCATAGCAGTAGTGAGATTAGGATGAGCTGATTCCCGGATCTGTGCCCATAAAGGTTTAAGCCCGGTGAAGCCCCAGGATCCAATTTCTCTAAAACCCTCCGGCATCTCTCCGAAGCCAATAACATAAGTTGCGTCATCAATGGATCCAGTAGTTTCCGTGTGCCCGGAAATGAACGGGTTCAGCGGCCATGAAATGGTTCCTTCCGGTTCATAGTATCCGGGCTCGCAGGGGAAAACGTTATGCCAGCTTATTGTTCCAGCGGTATCGGGTATGGCCTTGAATGAATTAAGAATACTCCCCATCCATCCTCTGTGATATACCGCTTCGCTACTGTTGAGGATATGGAATGTGCTGTAATATGATTGACAATACTTAATTAGCTTAAGAGATTAGTCATGATATTGAGAGAGAATGTTTGCTCATTAAGGATAGGATAATTCAAATGTTCTCAAGTTGTAATATCTTGATAAAAGTAATGTTTGCAATCACCGCTCTGCTTCTATTGACCGGTGGTTGCGCTGAAGTCACAGAAGAAAGACATCCGAATGTAATTCTTATTATCATCGATACTCTTTGTGCTGATCATCTCAGCTGTTATGACTACCATCGCAATACTTCCCCCACGATAGACAGTCTTGCTTCCGAAGGAATAATGTATGCTCGCATGCAGGCGCAGGCGCCATGGACACTTCCGGCGATGGTCACGATCTATACCGGGCTGACCGAGAAAAGTCATGGATGCAACAATTATGGAAGCTATTCCTGTGGTCTTGATCCGGAACTGCCGACTATCGTCACAATACTTCATGATGAAGGCTTCACTACAGCGGGTTTTGTCAATGTCAACTATCTTGGACCGTTATATGGTATGGAAAAAGGATTTGAGCATTTTGCGATAGATGATAAGGGTAATGGCCGGGCTGCCGAGACTGTCGATGAGTTTATCTCATGGCTTGACAGCGAGGAATTCAGTGAACCCTTTTTCGTGGTATTTCACCTCTTTGATCCACATCTGCCATATGACCCCCTAATGGGTTTTGACAGAACATTTACGAGGTTTGGGACAATGGGGATTACAGAATGGATACCCGATGAAAACGGTGTATTAGACCCGGCTCAGGCAGATCATCTAAGAAATCTGTATGACGGAGAAATTAAGTGGACTGACAGCCAGTTATCACGGATGTTCGGAACCATTCGTGAGAAACATCTGGCAGAGAACACTCTGATCATATTCACAGCTGACCATGGAGAAGAATTCCTTGAGCACGGTGAAGGGGGACATTCTCAGAATCTCTACCAGCAGTCACTTCATGTTCCTTTGATTATTACCGGTCCCGGTATACCTGAAGGTGTTGTGGATTCAGCGACTGTTGGACAATTTGATATCCTTCCAACAGTATTGACATACCTCCGGATGCCTGTGCCTGAAAGAATAGAGGGAATGGATATATTATCCGGGGATATACCGTCCAATCGAGAAATACCGTCCAGTGGAGTGCGAAATGACAGCATTCAGGTTGCATTGCTTATCGGAGAAGAGAAGGTTATCTGGAGCCCTGTCAACAACTATTCTGAGATGTTCAATATAGTGGATGATCCGGGTGAGATGCTTCATCTTGAGGTGGACAGTGTGCTGCTGTCAGAAGTGCTTGACTACGGCGCATGGTCCTGTCTGTGGAACCCTACAGATCATGAACTGGATCTTATAGAACAGAAGAGGCTGGAAGGTCTGGGTTATATCAAGTAAAATCTCGAAATGATATAGCCCTGTCTAATCCTTTTCTATCTCTCCGTCTATCTGCTTCTGTACTCTGTTGAAGAGGTAATCCCCTTTGAATCCGGAAGCGTCAAGAAGTGCTCTGGCCAGATCCTGAGTGGTGGCTTCCAGCTCCCGCATAAACTGACCCTGTGCGAAAATACGCTTGCCTTCGCTGTCTTCTTCTCCGAAGAGAGCGTTAAGGGATTCCTCAATCATCTGATCGAGGCCCCACAGCTTGATGTGAAGAAGCTCGTGAACTACAACCTGTTCAAGATAGACAGGATCAAGATCTGATTTTATCATCACGGCAGCCATTCTGTTACTCTCGTCAATCTTTACATCGCCGGATTTGCGCCAATTTGTTTTTTGAACGACAATCGAGCGGATATCCCAGTCGCTCAGACTGAGAAGCGGCTGCCATTTTACAAGGCATTCATCTATTGATTTCTCATCTACCGGTTTCATAATACACCGTTCACCTGTTCTTTTTGTTATGGGGTGTTTCATACTTTCCTATAGCAACTGAAGGATGTTCAATGAAAAATCTAACCATACTCCGAAGGTGGAACCAGAGAGCTTTCCCCGGTTTTCCGGCGCTCTCACGTTTGTATAAATGTTTGATGAATGCATCCGGCACATACCAGACTTCCATTCCTGCTTCGTGTGCCCGAAGGCACCATTCCACATCTTCGAAATACAGAAAATACGCAGGTGACATCAGTCCGAATTCTTTTCTGCCTGATCCGGTCAGCCACAGCGCTGCTCCAACAAGCCAGTCGACTCTGGAAGGATTGTTCATTTCTGCTGAGAAGAGATGTTTCCTTTGCCGGGCTTGAGCTCCCGGCAATTTGCCAAGAAGAGTTCTCCTGAGCATGATATCAAGCAGAGTAGGGAAAGTTCTTGCGGTTGATAGAACAGTACCTGTGGAATCAAGCATGGCAGGTCCGAGCAGTCCTGCATCAGGATGTGTTTCTTCAAACTTCATCAGAGTGTTCAGTACTCCCGGCAGTATTTCCGTGTCGGGATTCAGGAAGAGAAGGCTTCTTCCGGTTGAGATTTCTGCTCCTCTGTTGTTTGCTTTAGCAAGCCCCATGTTTACATCAGAACGGAGAACTCGCAGTTCCTGAAAGTTTTCCGCGATGTCAGCAGACCCGTCGGAGGATGCGTTATCCACCACAATGATTTCCTTTGGTGTCTCATCAGAATTCAGACGAAGAAGTGATTCGATTGTATCACTTAGAGTCGAGGAACTGTTGTACGATGTAATAATTATTGAAAGATCAAGTGGCATAATATTTTCGAGGGTATGAGAAATAGGGGACGGAACACATTATCCGTCCCCCGATAGAATGCTGAATTCTTTAATAGACAGCGTCTTTCAAACCTTTTCCTGCTTTGAAATGAGGTACGTCTTTTGCAGGATACGTCATCTTCTGACCGTTTGCCGGGTTTACGCCCGTTCTTTGCTCACGATGTTTTACGGAAAATGTTCCGAAACCGACAAGGCTAACCTTCTGGTTATTACCGAGTGCATCCTTGATTCCATCAAGAACTGCATCTACGGCAATACCTGCCTGTTTTTTGGTTATGCACGAATTATCGGCTACATGTGCAACGAGATCTTTTTTAGTCACTTGTTCACCCCCTCCCTATTGCTGTTACTTAAAGCTAGAAGGCGGAAAACTCAATGTCAACCCCTGAAAACAATTTAAATTGGAGCAAATATGAAGCTATATAGGTGATCACTGAACGCTACGATAGGTAAATGAGATTTATAATGCACATAATACAATGAATTATATTCGAAATATTGAATAAATCAGAAATTACTTACATGCTGTTCAATTTTTATGTCAGGTACATCAATTATATTGATTCGGAAGTAGAATCCACTGTCCAGGTCTGATATGTGCCTTACAAAGACAGCCTCCCAGCAATGAAGGTTCCTCCTTAGGGTGTAACTCTGATTTATGAAGCTTTCTCCTGACAGGTCGTAATACGCACTGTATTCCAGTGACCAGCCGGGAGTCAGATCCAGTGATGCGGAAACACGAAGCTTGCTGATATCATCTTCTCCGTGTAGCCCGTACCGGTAATAGTGTGAGAGGGTCAGTCTCAAGGGTAGACCCCTTTCAACGCTCCCTGAGTCAGGAAGAAGAGTACGGTCGTATCCTGAAAGCCTTAAATTTGAGGAAACTGACATATTTGAAAATTCGTTCTCATAGAGATCCCAGCTTCCGTTTCCCCTTACACTGAAATTTGAGAATGGTGAGAGTTCAAGCGATGCCATTAAGGGAGAGAAGGGTGTCTCTTTGTCGTCAAGATTCGCAGAAGTGGAGAATGTGAGTGAGGCGATCTCAAATCGGGATATTCTGTTATTCTCTTTTCGCTTTCCTTCAAGCCTGTTCTGGAGATTGAATGAGACAGTCCTGCTTCCGGAAGGAAGTCCGAAATCGGAGAATGTGTAGTATTCATTTCCGGCAGAATCAGCTTCAACGACCCCGTCATCATTTATAAATCTATCAGGTGCCCACTGCAGGGAAACACCTGGAGTAATTGTGTGCCTGAAAGCTTCAATGCCGAAAAGATCTGTGCTGAAAATACCATAGATATCAGTTGAGAGAGATAAAGTGGCTGATCCGTGCAGCCACCATGGCAGATTATTATCCTGTCTGTCTCTGTCATATACTGTCCCTGTCGCTCTCAAAGATGGGGCGAAGGAAAGCCATCCCCACAATCTGCTTGAGCCTGTGAGCCCTGAGATAATTTTCATAGCTGAATTTGTAGCTCTGGAATCTTCCAGTCTTTTATCTCTGGAGAGGTAGTGCCCACTTAGATTCCAGTAAATGGAATGCCAGGGTCGGATGAGGAGAGGATCAGCTGGAGCTTTGAAAAGGGGAGCAGAAGGGAGGGAAAAGCGAATGTCAGGAAGTTCCTGCAATGACTCCACTTCGTCGGGGATTGAATCAGGATCAAGATGAAGGTAACTTGTTCTGTCGAGAACTGCCTGGAAGCTCAGTCTGCCGAAGTATCTGTTTACACTGATCCAGGAGCGCAGCTCTCCGGTCATTCTGTCTTCCGGAGATTGCTGAGTCTCTTCCAGATAGGACTTATCGCTGAGAAACTCCCCCTGGAGACGAACTGAAGTTCCGTCCGGAAAATCATGGAGGTGCTGCCCGAAGATCATCCATCTATCCCTCCTGGCTTCGAATTCCCTTCTCCATTCCGTTTTGAGATTTCCGTAACAGAGATATCTGATTCTGTGCCGTTCATCAGCAGCGATCACGAATCGTGTCTTCTCCATGATATCTCCATGAATCCACAGATCAGCGTAGTCCGAAAAAGCGAAATAGTACCCCAGTTCTCTCAGGAATCTTCCGTCTCTGGTTGTCTGACCGAGTTTCGGTGTCGTGAAGCCGGAATGCCTTCCACGCCGGATAGGGAAGACCCAGTAAGGGAAATAGAGAATGGGAGTATCCTCCACATAAAGATAAACCGGTCTGGCAACGGCCTTGTCATCCGGGAAAACCTTCATCAAAGGGCAGTAGAAGAAATAGTGACTCGAATCCTCATCACAGGTTGTGAACCTTGCATTAATAATGTTGAATTCATTGCGCCCGACTCTGGTGATTGATTCACCGTGATAGAAACCGAACTCATACTGTGAAGCAGCGCTTGTAATCCTTCCATTTCTGGATGGAAGGCTGTAGATCAGCCCATCGCCTGTAATAGATTCACCTCTGTCGAAAAGCTCTGTAGCACCACTTGCTGTTACGAGTTCCTCTTCAGAAAAGTACATTACCGTATCTGATTGAAGTGTCATATCTCTGTAGTCAAGTGTTGTGGAACCAATCAGGAGAAGGTCTCCCGTATCCGGATAGAACACAAGTGAATCAGCTGAATATACGATCGTTTCAAGCCTGGTGAGTGAAGCTATGGAGTCAGTGCTGCTGTTCTCGGTTCCCCTTCCGTCAGAGGTGACAAGAAGCATAAGAACGAGAAAACTGATCATAGAGATAATGCTCTTCCCATTATCGCGGCACCTTCTGCTCCGGCGTCGGAGCAGGAAGACAGTGCGGAAACGTTCCATTTATATAGACATCTTCGGTGGAACTCATGCCTGGCATGTTCAATAAAGAGACTGAATGTTTTCACAAGACCTCCCGCAAGAAAAATCTCAGAAGGACTGAGACAGTGGGAAAGATTCGCGAGACCGACTCCCACCCATTCACCGAATTCCTCGAATGCTTTCAGGGCATTTTCATTACCGGCTTCAGCAAGTTGTGCTATTTTCCGTGGATCCGCATCCTTCAAATCACTTCCAGTCCGCTTGAAATACCGAACAAGAGCTTCAGCGGCAGCATATCTTTCCCAGCATCCACGTGATCCACATGGGCATGCCTCCCCGGAAACATTAACTGTCATGTGACCGAATTCTCCAGCATAACCTGTACCGTAAAGAATAGTGCCATTGTGAATAATTGTTCCACCTATTCCAGTACCCAGCGTTATGAGCAGCGAGAGCCCATCGGATGGGATTTCTCCGGAATCAATAGCTTGAATTGCGAATGTGTTACAGTCATTGTCTATGACCGCTGGACATCTGAATATATCTGTGAGCCTTTCCTGAAGGGGAAACCGACCCCAGTTTATAAGGTTCGGTGAATGAATTAGAATGCCGTTCTCTCTATCGACCAATCCCGCGATTCCTACGCCAATTGTTCCTGGAGAGTCATCAATGTTCGAGATTGTCCGCCTGATTTGTGTGAGCAGTTTTTCAGGTCCTTCAGATGGAATAGTCTGAAGCGTGGAAACAGTCTTAAAACCGTCATTGGCAAGGTATCCAAGAATGGTTGTAGTGCCACCGATATCCACACCCCAGTGTTTGCCGGGCAGATTACTCAATGCTGACAATTTCTCCGTCGATTACTTTTACAAGTGGAAACGCCGAACGGGGAATTGATACATTTCCCAGTGTACACATACCTGTAGCTCCAAAATAGACATTGAGGCTTTCCAGGTGATTTTCCAGGGAGGATCTGGAGGGAACTCCGCTTTCCCAGGCACCCAGTATGATCCTGGCCGTATCATAACCCTGAGCTGACAGCATGGTCGGCAGGGAATCATATTCCCGCTCAAAGAAATAGGAGAACCGTGCCGTTGCCGGATTCATGGATCCTGATCCGAATGAAATAGGGAACACAGCTCCCTCAACGTACTCACCGCCCTGCTCCACCAGTATCTCATCATCCCAGCCGGATGTTCCGAAAAGCCGGGCATCAACCCGATAGAATCTGAGTTGTGGCGCAAGTTGAATGGCATCCCAGGCTTCCACCGGAAGGAATACGCCATCCGGATTCAGATATTTTATCGCATTTATCTGATCTCTGTAATCTGTAGCGCCGGTTTCATATCCCTCCATCGCTACGATCTCTCCACCGAGTTCTTCCACAACGGATTTGAATTGTTCCGCATTGGCCACTGATTCCGATGTATAGACATGAATAATGGCAAATCTTGAGCATCCTGCATTCCGGACAGCATATTCAGCTACGGCTGCTGCGTCGTTGCCCTGAGAAACAACGAGTCTGTGTACGTAACTGCCATAATCATCAAGGTTAGAAGATGTTGCTGTGGGAGTAATCATTGGCAGGTTCCACCTCTGCGCATTGGGAGCTGCTATCTCGGCGTTCCTGCTTGTCAGAGGACCAATAAGTGCCAGGCATGCCGGATTACTGCCAAGCGAGTTGACGATGCTGACAAGGTCAGTACTGTCACCGGTAAAGTCGAACGTTATCAGCCTTGGTGCTGATCTGAAAAGATCTGATGTTCTCAGAAAGGCAAGAGATACACCTGAGGAAACGCGTTCAGCGTATATTGATCCACTTCCTGTTATTGGCAGTACAAGAGCTACAAATCCGTCCTCCTGAGCTTCCACTGAAGGTTGACCGTATCGATTATGTGCATCCGGAAAGAGTCGATCGATTTCCATTCCGGTAAGGATTGCTTTATCAGTTTCTCCCTGCGCAGCGTACCTTTCCTCCAGTTCAAGGAGTACAAAAACCTCCGTCCATCCTGTGGCTGGCTCCTCAGTCAGAAAATCCATATCCACTTTTTCCAGCGCTGAACGGAGTACATCGATAGCATTCTTTGACTCATCTCTGTCAAGATTATCCTGATCAAGGATTGTAAGAGTTTCTATTCCCTTCCGGATTGAACCCTGTTCGATTTCCGCTTCCGCTATAAGGAATGTTGCGCTTGCGGCGGTATGTGAGTCTACAGCATTCGAGACTGCCTGTGAGGCGTTTGTGATTGCTTCCTCCGTGCGCCCCAGAATGAGGAGTGCTCTGCCTTTTCCCAGCAACCATGAAGATATCTTTATATCATCAGGGAACTGCTCAAGGGCTGATGTGTACAATCGCACTGCTTCTGACGCATTTCCCGATTGCAGTGCATTTCCGGCAAGGACAGTTATTCCCTCCGGGGAATGTTCATCGGCAACAGGACCGCATCCTGTTAAAACTGCAAGTATCAGTATGGAAATTACAATCAGCACCTGACAAAAACTGATTCTCAAGCAAAACCTCCTATTTCCTGAAATGTATAGCGTAAATATGAGCCACCGAGGTGCATCGGGAAAGGGCAGAATAAAAATAGTATAAATAGAACCCCGGGAGTTTCCGCCCGGGGTTCTTTCTTAACTGATTTATTTATTCTACAGAGTCTTCTGTATTTTCTTCATTCAGTTCTGGGTTCTGGTCTAATAGAAGTTCTTCCGGTGGGACTCCCATATTCTGAATCATCCATTCCGCGTCATCTACGAAATCCGATTCAGGATAATTATCTATTACAGCCTGAAAAGCTTCTACTGCAGAATCGTAATTCGCTATCTGCTCGGAGTAGGTGAATCCGATCAGGAACTGAGCCTGATGTGCGCGTTCATGTTCCGGGAAACGTTCGATGAAGAGCTTGAAATATTCAACCGCAGTCTCAGGATTCGTTTCCATGAGATTTTGAGCTGACTGCAAGAGTGAATCCGCGGGCATTTCTTCATCCGGAAGGAACGCGTCTTCATTTATTTCAACCCCATACCGTTCTCTGAGCCGGGGTAGAAGATCATCCTGGAAAAAAGAGTTGACCATCGCAGGCTTAAGGACGTTCTCAATGGATTCTCTGACTTCCTCAAGAGGGCGTACGCCTTCTTCCTTCTTGTCTGTTACAAGGAAGAAATGGTAACCCATGATGGTTGAGTAAGGTCCAATAACTTCTCCAACCTCAGTAGCAAACAGTGCTTCTGATATCTCTGACTGTTCACCAAGGTAAGGTAATGGGGAGTTAATAGTAATCCAGCCCATATCCCCATCAGTATTGACTGTAGGTTCATGCTTGCTCATTTCCAGAACGACAGTCTCAAATGAATCTCCGGCTTCAAGAGCTGTTTTAACAGCTGCAGTATCATCCTCAAGAGTCAGTAGTATCTGTGAAACTTTGACCTGTGCTTCCTGTCGGTATATGTCACCTGAGTGTTCATTGTAGTATTCGAGTATTTTATCATCCGGAATTACAATCGCATCAACCACTTCCTGCTGGTAGAAAGTTTGAATGAGAGCTCTTTCCTTTGCGATCTTAACCTGTTGCATCGCCAGTTCCACCTGAGCGATAACAAAAGAATCCTCTTCAAGTTCAAGGTCTATTGCTGCAGTCAGCAGCAATTCTCTCTCCACAATATGGTTCAGGAGAAGCCTTCTACCCTCAGGCGTTTCAAATGAAGCTCTCTGATAAGGTGGAATCATATCCAGTTCATCTTTGAGCATCTGTTCAGTTATCTGAGTGTCGTCAACTGTTGCAAGGACTCTTGATGAATCCGTTGTGTTATTATCTGAAGTGCCCTGAGTTCCGCAAGCTCCTAAAACAAGTACTGCCAAAATAGTTATGAACAGGGTTGCCCGCATAAAAATCATCCTTTCAAGATATCTGTTTGTTTTGCGACTATACATCATCAAGCGTATAAGTGATTTTCTTCTGATAAATCTCTTTCATAGCGGTGTCAAATGGCTTTCTCTTAGAATCCTTGCTGTCGATAAGGGGAGGAGCTCCCGATCTGAGCTTTCTGACCCTTTTCGCAATTGCAAGAGCCAGGACATATTGATTGTCCGCCTTTTCTCCCATTGTTTCTATATCATTGAATTTTTCTGTCATTCAGCACCCCCAAAGTGTATTCTTTTAATATTGGCAGGATAAACGCACACTTTATACCCTGCTTGAAGAAAAAGGTTCCAGAATTGCTGCCTTGTTTTCTTTACTGAACGGAATTCAGACTGTCAGTCGTTCCGAATTTCGAACTGACAAAGTCCCATGATGACTCTTCAACGAGATCAACTTCACGCTCATCAATTTGGAGAGTTCCCAGTTCGGAACGATCCCAGTACATAATAACAGTCAATTTGTCATTACTTCCCGGAATTGCGCCATCCGCGCGGCTGGGAAAACTTAGTGGATGGGCGAAGAAAACTTCAACTTTGGAGAGTTCAGGGTCCATTGTAGTGTAAGCCACGAATTTCATGGCTTCAACCACGACAGAGTCGCCCCTTGCTCGTCTTGAAGTTCCAAGAGGATTCTCATAAAAGATGTACGTTGTGTCGGGAATAATTTCAAACACATATTCACCACCGAGAGGATCGATAAGATTATCGATATCTACATCAAGGTTTTCCGGTAGTTTTGGATAGATAATAGATGGATATCTCTGGGCAAGATACGCGGCTTGCTCTTCCGCTGCGCGGATGAGGTTTGCTCTTGAAACATGCAATCTTCTCATTTCGGCATATTCCGGGAAGCTGAAAACCGTCAGTGTTTCAGACCAGTCTTTCTCCAGGAACAATGAATCGGGGAAATCCTTCTGAATAAGACCGCTGACTATACCACCGTGCCTGTCAATATTGGGACAGGAAAGTGAGAATTGTGAGCCAAGAGCGAGTTTCGGATCGTAGGAATAGACTGAATCGTAAAAACCTGCTTCCCAGAGTGAAGGACATACTGCAATAACCAGAGCAGCAACTGAGTCCATCCTGGCCGGAGCGATGATATTGTTGAAGTTTAAAATCATTGATTCCATCGAACTGATCGAGGATGCGAGGTCAGTTCCGATCATTATAAGTAATTCAGGGTCAAAACCTATAGAATCATTGAAGAATTCGCCCGGTGATAGTTCAACCCCTTCTTCAGGTGCGTACTCAGCAATATAAATATTTCGTAGTGAAATCAGAGAATCCAGTGAAAATCCGAGAGATTCTTCATGTTCTCTAATAATAAGTTCGAGGTTTATCTGCTCATTGTTTAATGAATCAAGAAGATTTTCCATCTCCAGAGCGGCATTCTCGTTCCACAGGTTTTTCCATTGCTGCGGAATAAGAACCTTTCGAGTTCTGCCGTTGTTGAACGAAACAGATATGCTGTCATTATTCAGAGAAGCATTAAAAAAGTTATTAGCTTCCGCGAAACTCAGAAGGCTGTCAAGATCAGGGGCGGGAATCCCTTCGGAGATAAACATATGATAGATGTTGGCGTTTGAAAGAACACTCATTTGTGAACGACAGGATTCCCTTGGGATCCTGTACGTTTCGACTCTCTGATGAATTCTGAAAACCAGAAACGCTGCTAACAGCACTATCAGAATTCTCACAAGAATCTTTGATCTCATAGATATCCCTCCAGCTACAGTCAAATTGCTCTAGAAGATTAAACATGTAAACACGTGATGTTGAATCTACCCATCTTGTTTCACACCTGTCAATACATGAAGAGCTACTGCATCTGTTCAATTACAGGTACCGGGTATATTAATTCGGCAATTACGGACGATGGATTGATATTATTGATTCCATCCGGTTTTTCAATTACGGTTTCTATACGTTCACCTCCTGATCCGACTTGATCGGTATAGCAGCTGTCAAGTTGATTCACGATAGATCTGGCTCCCGTAACCTGTACGATAGTATTTGATAGAACCGGCCATAGATATCTTTCCGGAACAGATCCAGCGGCATTTATTCTAATCGGGAGATACCGTGTAATCCTGTGATCTATTGTGACGGTGATTGCTGGAGGATTAAATGATATTGCTGAAAGACTTGAATAGCGATCGCCACTGAATTGCACATTATTTTCAGTGAGTTCGAGAGATCTACTGTAAGGATAAGTCTGCTCCTGATCGGGCAGCGGTACATTAATATGCAGCATTTCCGGCTTCCTCAGAATCTGGTCGCGAAGAACACCTATGCCCTTTCCGGTGAAAGTGACTGAAACGGAATCCTGTCTTTCATAATCAATTTCAATGAAATCATCGGACAGTACCGGAGCGGGGACCGGAAGTTTCTCAATTATTTCAAATTGCTTATCACTCATGGAGATTATCCATAGAGTGACAGAAATAACAACTGCAAGTACCCATTGCCATATATACGTCTTGCCTTTAGTAAACATATTCAACTAGTTTCCGCTCACGTGAGTCCATTTTTCATTTACTTCCGGATTCGACCTCTTCAATTGCCGGATTCTGGAAACCGAATGAAGTCTGGCTTCCAGAGTCCAGTTTCCCGAATTTGCTTTCATATGAGTTGATCTGAGATTCCATTGTTTTTACAAGAGCTTTCATCCTGTGGGGTGATACGATGATTCTGGACATGAGTTTCGGGTTGTTCACTCCGGGAACGATTCGGGCAAAATCCAGTATAAATTCTGCTCGTGAAGCTGCAATAAAGAAAACATTGCTGTATACTCCATCAGTGTCAGCCGTGCTGGCGTTGATTCTGGGTGGCTGATTCATCATCTTTGGGTTCACGGTTACTCCTTATGTCAGTTTGCCGGAGAACAGGCGACAGAGCACCAGATCCGGATGGAGGAATTCTTGATACCAGATAACAATATAGAAAACATACTTGAAAGTATGCAGGGGAAAAGGGTACTTGTCGCCGGTGATCTGATTCTTGACCATTATCTCGATGGCAAAGTTGATCGAATATCTCCAGAAGCACCCATACCGATAGTATCACTGGAGAAAAAGTGTGAGAGATGGGTACTGGGCGGCGCGGCGAATGTAGCTCGTAATATCTGCTCTCTGGGTGGTATCCCTGTAATAGCCGGAGTAACAGGAGAGGACAGAGAGAGTGAGATACTGAAAGGATTACTGTCCGATGAAGGAGTGGATATATCCGCTGTAGTTTCCGATCCGTCACGTCCCACCACATTAAAAACAAGGATAATATCCGGCGGGCATCAGGTTATCAGGCTGGATAGCGAGGTCACTGATCCGATTTCTGAATCTGTCATGCAGGATATATTCTCCAGAATTGAGGGGACTACTTCACATCTGGATGCAGTAGTACTTGAGGATTACAACAAGGGAGTTCTTGTTCCTGAACTTATTTCACGAATGATCTCTGTCTCGAGATCCAACGGAATCCCCGTGGCGGTAGATCCCAAATTCATCAATTTCTTTGAATTCAATGGATGCACTCTCTTCAAACCCAATAGATTGGAAATTTCGCGTGCTCTTGGTAGAGTTATCAGTACGGTTGAGGAAGCTGGTAATGCAGGTAATGAGATTCTGAGCAGACTGTCCGCGGACGCTGTGCTTGTAACTCTCGGTGAGGAGGGAAGTATCCTGTGCCGGAAAGACAGTGATCCGTTCTATAGACCAGTTGCAGCAAGGCATGTATTTGATGTCTCAGGAGCTGGAGATACTGTTATTGCAGTTATGGCTCTTTCGCTTGCATCTGGATTGCCTCTGGATGATGGAGTTAGAATTTCAGTTTTTGCAGCTGCGGCAACATGTGCTGAACCGGGAGTATACGCGGTAAAGCCGAATGACATTATGAGGGAGGTTGATCGCTATTCTCGACAGAAGAGTATTAACAGAGGATGAAGCTGCTATTACGAGCGCTGAACTCAGAGCGAATGGCAGCAGGATCGTATTTACAAACGGATGTTTTGATATCATTCACCCCGGGCATGTACATATTGTCAGGAAGGCACGTGCTTTAGGAGACGTTCTTTTTCTGGGAGTGAATACAGATGACTCAATATCCAGACTCAAAGGACCTAACAGACCATTTATTACGCTTGAAGCCCGTGTACAACTTCTTCTTGAATTGAGATCAGTAAGTTTTGTTGTGCCCTTTGATGAAGATACTCCGCTTAAACTTATCAAGAAAATAGTTCCGGATGTTATAGTAAAAGGTGGAGACTATACGCCAGATTCCGTAGTCGGTGCTGACTTTGTCAAATCCCATGGTGGCCGGGTCGAAATCATTCCTCTTATGAAGGGTTTTTCATCAACCGCTATTATCACAGCTCTGAATCATCAGAATGAACGATAAGTCTTGACCGGAAAGATATACTGGAGTAGAAAAGGCATATTCTCTGGAGAATCTCAATGGACTTGAACAGTATTCAATCAAGGAGTATTAATGAGTAACACCCAGATACTATTCCGATTCTTCGGTCCTGCTGTGGCTATTCTTACTGGACTGGTGGCCGTAAGGCGGTATCGCAGTTTAAAGAAAGAACCTCGTGGTACAGAAAGAATGATTCGCCTGTCAGACATGATTCATTCAGGCGCGATGACCTATCTTTCGACGCAGTATCGCATACTTCTGATATTTGTGGTTCTAATTTCTGTTGCTTTGTTTGCAGGCGTTGATTCAGGAACAGCATTAGCTTTTATATGCGGCGCAGGATTCAGCATGATTGCCGGATACATCGGAATGAACGCGGCGACAATTGGAAACGTTCGAACTACAAATGCGGCAAGAAACAGCCTTTCAAAAGCTCTTTCCGTTGCTTTCCGCAGTGGCAGTATTATGGGGTTGTCAGTTGCGGCGCTTGGTCTTCTGGGTGTTTCAGTATTCTACCTCCTCTACAGTAATGTTGCTCCTGCAAAAGCTTTTCTTGAATCCATATTCGGGACTGTTTCTCTTGAGAACATAGCCGGGTTCGGGATGGGTGCAAGTTCAATTGCTCTTTTCGCAAGAGTAGGCGGAGGAATATTCACAAAGAGCGCGGATGTGGGAGCAGATCTCGTAGGGAAGATAGAAGCAGGCATACCGGAGGATGATCCCAGAAATCCTGCTGTTATTGCGGATAATGTGGGTGACAATGTCGGTGATGTTGCCGGTATGGGTGCTGATCTGTTCGAATCATATGTCGGCAGTATCATAGCGGCAGTAGTTCTGGCTTTCGGTTTCAGTGTTACCGGCATCATTCCGGCCGGACTGCTTTCTACCGATGCAGTTGTTTCCGGATCTGGAACGCTGATTGCTCTTCCGATTATTCTGGCGGCACTCGGGACTCTTGCCAGTATTGCAGGAGTTGTTTCCGTTGGAGTACTCAACCGGAAGGGAAGTCCCGCTACCGTCCTTAGAAACTCGACTTTCATAAGCACGATTCTGTCCGTTATTTTCTCTTTTGTGGCAATACGCCTTCTTGATGTGGGGACAGGTATCTTCTGGGCGCTTGTCTGCGGTGTAGTTTCGGGAACTGCAATAGGCCTGATTACTGAATATTACACAAGTAAGGGGCCAGTCAGAAGAATCGCCAGAAGTACAGCAACAGGACCTGCAACCTGCATTATTGAAGGAATAGCAGTCGGTATGGAATCCACAATATTCCCGATTCTGTTCATCGCTGCCGCTACAATGATCAGCTATCATTTCGCCGGCCTGTATGGTATTGCGCTCGCAGCCCTCGGGATGCTCATGAATGTTGGCATGACCATGTCAGTTGATGCTTACGGCCCGGTGGCGGATAATGCCGGTGGGATTGCGGAAATGGCAGCGTTGCCCGGAGAAGTAAGGAAAAGAACGGACAAACTGGATTCACTGGGAAACACCACTGCCGCAATGGGTAAGGGATTTGCGATTGGTTCAGCAGCCCTGACCGCTCTTGCTTTATTCAGTGCATATGCCGTTTCTACCGGTCTTCAGACAATCGATCTTCTCAGACCCAATGTTATTGCCGGACTTCTGTTTGGTGGGCTTCTCCCGTTTGTTTTTGCCTCTATTACGTTGCGAGCGGTTGGACGGACTGCCATGAAAATGGTAGAGGAAGTTCGCAGGCAGTTCCGGGACATAAAGGGTTTGATGGAGAATAAGGCGGAACCTGATACTGAAAAATGCATTAATATCGCGACCAGGGGTGCGCTCAGCGAAATGATTCTTCCAGGCATTCTTGCTGTAATAATTCCTGTAGCAGTCTATTTCGCTTTTGGGGATACGGGAGCTGAGACTCTTGGAGGTGTGCTTGCAGGAGCAATTGTATCCGGTGTTCTACTGGCAATTTATATGTCAAATGCCGGAGGTGCATGGGACAATGCCAAGAAGTACATTGAAGAGGGAAACATGGGAGGAAAAGGTTCTTCCGAGCATGCTGCCGCAGTTATTGGGGATACCGTTGGCGATCCATTCAAAGATACCAGCGGACCATCTCTGAACATTCTGATAAAGTTGATGACAATGGTTGCTCTTGTTATATCACAGGTTAAATAGCCGGAGGAGAATATGAGCGGGAATACACTCGAATTCAATGATGAGAACGTTATCGCCGAGATTGAGAAGGTAAGACCTGTTCTACAGCGAGACGGCGGTGATATCGAGTTTGTCGGGATCGAAGATAAAGTTGTTAAGGTAAGGCTTCAAGGAGCCTGCTCAGGATGCGCAATGGCTACCGTTACTCTTCAGTGGACAGTGGAAAGGAATCTTAAGGCTGTTTTCCCTGAACTTGAAAAGGTAGAAAACGTACAGTAGCAGTGCCCCCGGGTGCAAACACCCGGAAATACTGTAAGAGCGATGGATATGGTCGAATAGATTGCATGAACAGGTTAATTTTCACTGCGGTATGGAGGAGGAACCAGTGAAATCGGTTGTGAGATATGTCATTATAGCTGTTTCGACTGCGGTATTAGCATTCATCGCCGGTACTGTTCTGGCACCATCAGTTTTTGAGACTCCACGGTTTATTTCTTCTATTGGAGCTGCTTCAGCTCCGGTAACGGTTCCCGATGTTATTGGATTAACGCGGCAGGATGCCCAGAGAGAAATTGAATCAGCAACTCTTATACTTGCCGGTCAATGGTCAGTATATGGACCTTTTGAGACCATGGGCAGTGTTGTCAGACAGGATCCCCCCCCGGGCGCGATGACACCCAGAGGAGCTCCTGTGAGCATATTCTGGAATATAGGTCCCCTGTACAGATCCTACTGGCCGGATTCCCTTCTTGGCCTTTCCGCCGTTGCGGCTGAAGAGAAAATCGCTGACTGGCAGCTTTACTCCATTGGAAGAAGCTGGGTACGCGATCCCATGATTCCGGAGGGTCTGGTTATCGCTGTAAACCCGAGACAGTACGACAGCCTTCCGGTAACAACACCTGTCAGGCTTCTGGTATCCACCGGCTGGCAGGGTATGCCGCGTTTCGTTGGACTTTCAATAAATGATGCTCTGGATCTCGCGGAAATAAGCAACCTTATCCCCGTTGTAGTTGAAGAGAGGCTGACAGATGATATTCTGCAATATAACATTGTTCTTGAGCAGCTTCAGACTCCGGGTTATCAGTTTTCACCGGGCGACTCAGTGAAATTGGTTGTGGGGAAATCAGATGATAACTGGGGGAACTGGTAGATGAGAAAAATAATTATAGCTCCCTCTATACTCGGCTGTGATCAGGGACAACTCGCCATGGAGGCGTTGAAACTGCAGAATGCCGGCGCGGACATGATACATCTGGACGTTATGGATGGAGTATTTGTACCTGTACTTACCGTCGGGGCCGATATTGCGGCATGCATCGCTCGAAAGGTTGATATTCCGGTTGATGCTCATCTCATGGTGGATAAGCCGGCGGCACTGATTGATTCATTTGCAGCTGCCGGTTGCAGGTATATTACGGTACACGTCGAGGTTACGAGTCATCTGGACAGACTTCTGCAAAGAATAAGGGAATCGGGAGCGGGAGCGGGAGTCGCTATAAATCCGGCAACCCCGATTGATTTCCTTCAGTGGGTCGCGCCTGCGGTTGATCTTGTGCTGATTATGACTGTAAATCCCGGATACGGTGGACAGAAACATCTGGAATACGTTCACTCCAAGATTCCAGCAATCCGCCGAATACTTGATGATTCCGGGGGAGAGAAAGCTCTTATTTCTATAGATGGAGGAGTAACTGACTCAAATGCGGGAAGACTGATATCCCTGGGAGTTGATATACTGGTTTCCGGTTCTTTCATTACCGGAGCGGATGATCCCGCTGAGGCTATTCAAAGGCTGAGAAAGGTCTCGATGATCAGCCTTGATGGGGAATGATGAAGTACTTATTTCTTATCACTGCAGTTCTTCTCATGGTTTTTGGTTGTTCCAGAGATACAACCCGTATAATTGATCAGGAAGAAATGGATGAGATGAAAAGTGAGCTTGATATCAGCAGATGTGAATCCAGGATGGATTCACTTGGATTCGAAATTGAGGGAATGCTCTATCATGTATCCCTGACTGCTGATGGATATACTTCTCTTGAAGAACTCCTTCCCGATTCCATCCCCGGATGTCCTGTTTCGAAGCAGCCCTATATCATTGATGAAACTGATTCTGGTTTCACTATTACATGCCCCTCCGGACACGGTTCTGTTTACGTACTGAAGTAGACTTCCCTCTGTTTGGATTATTCCGTTTGTTGAAGTATAGTTGCATGCTTTGTAGTGTAGTGTATTTGCAGGTTAATGGAGGGCAGATTTGTTCGACAGGCTGACAGACAATCTCTCAGATGCTTTCAGGAAACTGACAAGCAGAGGGGTCATTAACGAATCCAACATCAGGGAAGCCATGCGGCTGGTTCGCAGGGCATTACTGGAAGCTGACGTCAATTTCAAAGTGGCGAAGCAGTTCGTCAGTACTGTCAGTGAAAAAGCCCTGGGCGAGAACATTCTGAAAAGTCTTTCTCCCGGACAGCAGGTAATAAAAGTCGTCAATGAAGAACTGATTGAACTGCTCGGTTCTGAAAGAACCTCTCTTGAATTTTCCGGTAAACCTCCAATAGTCTATCTTCTTATTGGTTTGCAGGGCTCTGGAAAAACGACTACAGCAGGCCGATTGGCATACTGGCTCGCGGAAAAAAAAGGTAGGAGATCTCTTCTGGCAGCATGTGATCTACAGAGACCCGCGGCTATTGAACAGCTGGAAAAGATCGCAAAGGACTCGGGTGCCGGTTTCTACGCAAGGAGAGACACGAAGAATCCAGTGGAAGTCCTTCGGGAAGCAATGCATGAGGCACGAATGAACAGTTACGACATAGTCATAGCAGATACCGCAGGAAGACTGCATGTGAACGATGAACTGATGGAGGAACTGGAGGAAATCAGTAAAGTGGCGAATGCAGCTGAAACATTACTGGTACTCGATGGTCTGTCCGGCCAGGATGCCGTAAATGTTGCAGTCGAATTCCAGGAAAGAATTGGATTTACCGGTTCCGTAATCACAAAGATGGACGGCGACTCAAGAGGAGGCGCTGCGTTATCTTTCAGGGCGGTAACCGGAAAACCCATTAAGTTCATTGGAGTAGGTGAGAGTGTTAATGGCCTTGAACCGATGGATCCGACCCGAATGGCTGGAAGGATCCTGGGTATGGGCGATGTGGTCGGTCTTGCGGAAAAAGCTCAGAGTACATGGGACATAAAAGAAGCTGAGAAGCTGGAGAAAAAGCTTATCTCCAACTCTTTCACGCTTGAGGACTTTGCGGGAGAGCTTCGCCGCATTAGAAAGATTGGTTCTCTCGGTGACCTGATGGCTATGCTTCCGAAGAGCATGAGACCCGCAGGCATGAATCTGGACACTTCTCAATTCACAAAGATGGAAGCAATCATCAGTTCAATGACAGGAAAGGAAAGAACTCATCCGGAGATAATCAACGGAAACAGACGAAGGAGAATATCAAAGGGCAGCGGTACAAAAGTGAATGATGTAAACAGACTGCTGCGCGAATTCGGATCAATGAAGAAAATGATGAAGCAGATGAAATCCGGGAGATTCAAGCTCCCCGGCATAATCCGCTGACCTGGAGGTGAAACTTGGTAATTATTCGTTTAAAGAGAATTGGATGCAAAGGCCAGCCATTCTATAGAATTGTAGCCGCTGACAGACGTAAAGCTACCGATGGCAGATTTCTGGAAAGTTTCGGATACTACGATCCTCTGCGCAAGCCGATGGAAGTCAAAGTAGACGAGGAAAGGGTTTTTCACTGGCTGGATAACGGAGCACAGGTCTCCGATACGGTCAGAAACCTGCTAAAGCGCACAGGCACCTGGAATAAATGGTCCAGGCACTCCGGCGGTGAAGAAGGAATACCGCTGGAAGTGGTTCTGATAAAAGGGAAGAGCAGAACCTCGTAATGGATACACCGGTGCTATTTACTGTCTGAATAACCACCTGAACTGGAGGACCCTCATGAAAGAACTTATTGAAATCATGGCCAAAACGCTCGTTGAAGATCCTGAAGCGGTTTCTGTAGAAGAAACGATGGAAGAAGACGTAATCGTCTTTGAATTGAGAGTCGCGGAGAGCGATCTTGGCAGAGTAATAGGCCGCGAGGGAAAAATTGCGAAAGCTATGAGACTTATCATCAGATCAGCTGCTGCCCGCCTTGAGCAGAAGGCTACAGTAAGAATCATTGACTGATATTTCTGTGATGGCTCCCGGTGATATTGTATATCTCGGGTATGTGGAAAAACCTCACGGATTAAAGGGTGGATTCACAGTTCGTGTTTTCTCCGGGATCGGTGATGCGGTCATTCCTCCGGGAACAAGAATCCTTCTGGAAGAGAGCATATCCATGACTGTAACCCGCTGTTCTGTTCGGGGTGACTCTCGGATTAATCTCACTCTGAAGGAGATCCGCAACAGGGAGGAAGCTGACAGGTACAGAGGCTGCTCCATTTTCATAAAGCGGGATGAAGCGGAGCGAATGCTGGAATTCTTTCCTCTTTATGGTTTTATAGGTATGGAGATTCAGTCAGAGGGAAAAATTTTTCCAGTTGTGGATATTGAACCGTCAGGTTCCAATCCGCTTCTTTTAGTTGAGGATGCGGAAACAGGATTTCATGTACCGCTTGCACTGGTGCTGAATGAGGGAAATATCAGGTGGAAGGACAAGATCATTGAGCTTGTTCTTCCAGTTGGTCTGAACGAACTGTCTCCTTAACGAATGGAGTTTCCAGAATGAAAACAGCTGTGGCAACGCTGTTTCCAGATCTGTTTATTCCGTTCATGGAACATGGAATAATTGGAAAAGCGATTGAAACCGGCAGGGTTGAACTGACGGTCTTTGACATACGGGAAAAGGCTGTAGACAGTCGAGGTTCAGTTGACGATTATCAGTTCGGGGGTGGCGCAGGGATGCTCCTCAGACCCGAACCGCTGTTTGAAACACTTGAGGAGATATCCTGGAGAAAGGATGCCAGGATAGTATTCATGACTCCTCAGGGAAGAAAACTGGATCATGATCTGGCTCGAGAATTAGCGGAGTGCGGAAAATTGATAATATTCTGTGGCAGATATGGCGGAATTGATCAGAGATTCAGGGAATACGCTGTTACAGATGAGATCAGTGTTGGCGATGCTGTGGTTTCCGGCGGTGAGATCCCTGCCATGTTTCTTATGGAAGCTGTTTTCAGATGGCTTCCGGGGGTGCTTGGTCGAATGGAATCCGCACAATCGGACAGTTTTGCGACGGGATTGCTTGATTATCCCAGGTATACCCGACCTGCTGAATACAGGGGAATGAAAGTTCCCGATATTCTGATTTCAGGTAATCATGCTGAGATAGAGAAGTGGAGATTCAAAAAAGCACTGGAGCTTACCGTTCAGCAGCGTCCTGACCTGCTTGACTCGGAAAGCCGGGACCGTGTAAAAGAACGATTTGTTCAAGCTGTAAGGCTGGCAGATCGACAGAAGGAGCAGAAAAATGGATGATATTATCCGGAGTGTCGAAGCATCACATATCAAAGAAAATCTGCCGGATTTTAAACCGGGGGATACAGTCAAAGTGCACTTCCAGGTTGTGGAGGGAAACAAAGTTCGTGTACAGGTTTTCCAGGGTGTTGTAATATCCCGAAGAGGCGGCGGAACCTCTGAAACCTTTACTGTAAGAAAAATCTCTGGTGGAGTGAGCGTCGAAAGAATATTTCCTCTGAACACTCCTCTCATTGAGCGGATTGAAGTGACCAGAATCGGTAAAGTGCGCAGAGCGAAGCTTTTTTACCTTCGAGACAAGACAGGTAAGTCAGCGAGGATAAAAGAGAAGAAGACATACGGTTCCAGGAAAAAATCCTGACCGATACTCCTTTATTCGAGTTCGACGGAAGTTACCGGCTGGATCACCCTGTTCTGATAGGGATGGACGAAGCCGGCCGGGGTCCTCTTGCCGGGCCCCTGGTAGCTGCAGCCGTATCCCTCCCACGGAATGCGTATCTGCAGGGAGTAACTGACAGCAAGAAGCTGTCCGATAAAAAGCGCAGGACTCTCTTCCCTCTGATCACCAGGATTGCAATCGGATATTCCACGGGGATTGTAGAGCATTCAGAAATAGATGAAGCGGGAATGACAGAATCTGTCCGCCTGGCCTTTAGCAGAGCTGCTAAGGCTATTGATATACAGGACGCGCTTTACCTTGTGGACGGTTTGCCGATAAGGAATCTTCATCTGCAATCCAGATTTATCGTAAAAGGTGACTCAAAGAGCCTGTCCATAGCCGCTGCCAGTATCATCGCTAAAGTTACAAGAGATGACATAATGATCAGAGCCGATAGAGAATTTCCGGGGTACGGTTTCGCTTCCAACAAAGGGTATGGATCCAGGGAGCATATGAAGGCCATTGAGAAACTCGGCCCTTCCCCGATTCACAGAATGTCTTTTGCCCCTCTGAAATATGAGAAACAGATTCGGATACATTTTGAGTGAGATTTCCAGGGGAGCTGAGGGGTTTGTCTGCGAATGGCTGCAGACCCGCGGATGGACTGTAGTCGCCCGCAATTTCCGGACTCGCAGAGCTGAAATCGATATCATCGCGAAAAACAGCGGGATTCTTGCCTTTGTTGAAGTGAAATTCGCCAGTGATGGAAGTACGACAATGCCGCTTGAGAAGATCGATATAAGAAAGCAGACCAGAATAACCCGTGCGGCCGCATTCTACCTTATGAAACACAATTCTCAGGATCAGATCAGATTCGATGTTGCCGTAGTCCGCGGTACACCTTCCGAATTCAGAATGGATACCTACCTGGAGGACGCCTTCCGCCCCGAACCGCTATAGCAATTTGTAAATGAGTCCGGGGTCCTTCACAGCTACAGGTTCATCCGGAAAAATAGGATGCTATTCTCTCCCTGGTGTTTTTGTCCATGTCATTTCCGTAAAACCGCAGAAACAATTCTTTTCTCAGATCACAAAGCGGAATATTGCCATTCTTCTGCATGATCGAGGATCGTACTATTGTTTTGGCGAAAGTAAACATTGAACATCCAATTATTAATCGTTCTTCAGGAGACTTATTCATCATCAATGTTCTTGTCTTTGATTCTATAACCGGATCTGTATCAATCATCAGTTGTCTTCCTGTAAATATCATGCAGATCCATTTCTGCTACCCATCTGTCTATGTAAGCAGTATCAAGATCGTCAACTGAAGCAAATAAGTTCTTTATATCACCAATCTGTACTTCTGAATGGCTGTCTCTTGACCACCAGAGTTTTGATAAAATCAGATCCTCGGGGCTTACTATCCACATGGGAATTCCCTCAATGAGAATATGACGCTTTCTTTGAAATTCCATGTTTCGATATGGGGTTGATTTTTTAACAATGAAATCAATTTTCAACACATACTTATTGTGGATTATATTAAACATTCCACAGTTTCGTATGGCTTCCGCTATCGAATCCTGACAAATGTAAAAATCACCCTTAAAAAGACTAACCAGTGCAGCAGCATCATTTTCCTGAAGCTCAATAACTATATCTATATCTCGCGTCATTCTTGGAAAAGCGTAATAATTCATAGCAACAGATCCGGTGATCATGTATGCGATACCAGCATCATGTAGATCATGCGTTACAGTTTTCAGAACTTCTAACTCTTCATTCATACGATTTTCTTTGCTGTGTGTTACTGAATTCGCATTCTATACTCGATTGACTCATATTGATCAAACTACCGTTTAGAGAATATTCCGGAGGAGTGCCGATGTCAAATCAATAGGAAACTTGATTTTCCAGCTTCTTTCTTAAGCACATCGTGCAGTTTCCTGCTGAATCCCATACTTCCAGCTGCCAGGATTCAATATACCCATATTTAACAAGGTTCAGCCTTCATCTGAAACCATAAAGTCAGAGTTATTGCACTTGACAACATATCACAACATGAATTAGTCTCCTTCTACAATGCTGCAAACACAACCAGAAAAGGAGGTGCTTAATTACAGAATAGATATCTTTGAGTGGTCTTTTTCGGGAATCAGTAAGCGAAAGAATGATGGTGAAATGAAACCCGTCTTAACAAAGTGTGTTCCTGTTCTTCTGGTCCTGTTCATGATGATTGGTTGTGATGATCCAAATGAATCGGGAATAGAGGATTGTAAGGATTTCAAAGATGCAACTGTGACTTATTCCGGCGTTAATCTGAATACTGAAATTGAGTTCTATGATGATATGTGCCTGAGCGAATTCTACTATTACTTCAATACAGATACAGATCCGGAGGCGGATTTTCTGGTTCGCTGCCATTCAACAGAATTTACCGTTTCAAAAGAATCGGCAACTTCACCCGGTCTGTACGATGATTTAAAGTTCACAGGCATGCCGGTTATCACTGGTGTGTACTATCGGCTGGAATTTCCTTTCAGTGTTCTGGAAAGTATGCCTACGGTTGCTCCGGTTACACTGGGTTACTGGTTCTATGCAATGGACGGCGAAGATAGAATGCCCGATGACGGCAGGGAGACGATAACAGTTCCTTAGCAGGAATATAGATCTTATTCCTTCATTTATCTTCAAATAAGGACCAGTCTTCTACTAAGGGATCTGTCACCCTGGGAACGATATAAGAAGTGGTGATATATATCCCTGGGGTTTGCTGAAACCTGGTTGCCGGCTTACGAAATTTCGTATACTCAGTTGTTCGAAGCCGGAATTGAAAATATCTTGCAGCCCGGAGGTTGGTATGCATTTCCTTTCTCTATTCATTACAGTCCTGTGTTCCATTACAGGTGTCTGGAACGCCTGGCAATACAATAACGGGAATTGGGATGAGATCGCCCGGCTGCTGTCCTTGAACGGCTACGACACGGTTTTCTACTGCGCTGCCTACGGACCGGAAACGGATACGGAAGGTCTTCAGGAATGTCTGGACGCCTGCACTCCCCTTGGGATTGATGTTCATGCATGGGTTGTCATGTGGAAGACAGGCAAGTGTTCAGTGGAGGATCAGAATCGATTCGAGCTGAACGGAAGATTTCAGATCTCCAGTGATGGAACGGTAGAGAACTGGCTCTGTCCTACAGATCCTCAGAATGTAAGTGATATGGCGCAGTTATGTCTTAAACTGGCAGCAGAGTACCCTGTTGCCGGAATACATCTCGACTATATAAGGTTTTCAAGCAACCGTGTCTGTTTCTGTGACGGATGTCGTGAACGTTTCCGCAGAGATGCCGGAATACGTTCTATTGACTGGCCGGCCTACTGCGTCAGCGGCGGGAGACTGCATGACAGTTTCATGCGGTGGCGTGCTGATATGATAACCGATGCCGTGCAGGCTGTTAGGGATTCCCTTAGCAAAATCAACAGGATTGTACTGCTTTCCGTGGCCGGCACACCCCGCGAACAGGAGATGCGGTACTTCAGCCAGCCGTGGGATGTCTGGCTTCGCAGCGGCATTGTGGACTTTGTGGTTCCCATGAATTACACTGAATCGGATTCGGAGTTTGTGTTCTGGGGCGAACAGCAGCTGGAAATGGCTGAAGGGAGACCGCTCAGCTGTGGAATCGGTTCATTCTCGACCCGTTCAACTCTCACATTATCGGAGACCGAACATCAGGAGGTTCTTGCGGAGGAGATGGGATTTGACGGATGGGTCATATTTCATCTGTCCGGAATATTCATCGAAAGACTGCGCGAAACCGCTCAATCGCGGGACTGTAGACCGCATTCGATCCGATCCCAATGAAAGCTACCCCTTGAAAGTTGCTTCATTAATGCGTACACTCTAAGAAGAAGCATTAAAAGGGGGTGTGTTTATTGCTTGCTCATACCAGAAGTCTGGCTGTGTTCGGCATCGATTCATATCCCGTAGATATCGAAGCCGATATGTCCATGGGACTGCCTACATTCACAATTGTAGGATTGCCTGACAGTGCTGTTCGGGAATCACGACAACGAGTTACAGCCGCCATTGCCAATCTTGGCTTCCGGCTTCCGGGAAAAAAGATAACGATCAATATGGCTCCTGCAGGAAGAAAAAAAGAAGGACCCGGATTCGATCTTCCCATAGCGATCAGCATTCTCGCAGCTTCCGGCATTATTCCCGCGGAGACTATTGAAGACTATTTCTTTGTTGGTGAACTCGCTCTGGACGGAGCGCTGCGTCCGGTTCCCGGAGTGCTCTCAATGGCTGACAGAGCAAGAAAAGAAAGGCATTCAGGACTTATCGTGCCGGCATCCAATTCAGCTGAAGCAGGTGTGGTTTCCGGGCAGAAAGTGTTTCCAATCAAGGATCTCAATCATGTAATTAACTTTTTATTAGATAAAGAAACTATAGAACCTGTTTCCTATTCGCATGCACCTTCTAACACCGGTGGAAAAGAGGAACCTGACTTCAGCGACGTTCGAGGGCAGGAATTCGCAAAAAGAGCTCTCGAGGTCGCCGCTGCTGGCGGGCACAATATTCTACTGATAGGTCCTCCTGGCTCCGGTAAAACCATGCTGGCCAGAAGACTTCCATCAATTCTCCCTTCTCTTCATCCTGACGAGGCGATTGAAACGACAAAAATTCACAGTGTTGCAGGACTTCTCAGGAGCGGTAGATCTCTTCTGGAAACCCGTCCGTTCCGGTCGCCTCACCATACTGTTTCTGACGCTGGACTGATAGGAGGGGGTACCATTCCACGACCGGGCGAGGTGAGTCTGGCTCATAACGGAGTGCTGTTTCTGGATGAGCTTCCCGAATTCAGAAGAAATGTTCTGGAGGTTCTCAGACAGCCTTTGGAGGATGGCACAGTCACAATTACACGAGCATCCATGTCGATGACTTTCCCCGCAAGGTTCACTCTGGTAGCCGCAATGAACCCATGTCCCTGCGGATATTTCACAGACCCGGGTCATTCCTGCAACTGCACCGGCCCGCAGATACAGAGATACCTTCAGAAGATATCAGGTCCGCTCATGGACAGAATTGACATTCATATTGATGTTGCTCCGGTTAAATACCGGGATCTGTCATCCAATCTCCCCACCGGGGAAAAATCCCTGGCGATAAGGAAGCGAGTAATAGAAGCCGGTAAAATTCAGTTCAATCGATTTGGGAAGGTTGACGGCCTGTACTGCAACGCCGGGATGACTTCTCCCATGGTGAGAAAGTACTGCCATCTCAACAGTAGAGTCAGTAAACTCCTGAAGTCCGCAATGGAGATGTATGGTTTTTCAGCCAGAGCTTACGACCGGATAGTGAAGGTATCACGAACAATTGCCGATCTTGCGGGTTCGGAAGACATACGAACAGAACACATTGCAGAAGCGGTGCAGTACCGCTCCCTGAGTGGACAGGCTTACCTGTAGGGTCAGGTCTTGCATTTGAGCATTCCTATCATTTTATTTATAATATATGTGTGTATAACTTATTTTCTAATAATTCTATAGATTGTTGAATTATGAACACCGAGGAATCGTGCAATATAACTTTGTGTGTAACCGAATTCATTATATGCTTTCCTTACAGCCACGTTCCTTGTCTCTTTCATTGAGACAGTAAGAGGGTCAAGCAGTTCCTCAAGATCAGGACGGAATGCTGTTCTCTGGTACTTGGGGTAGTCGAGGTTATTCTTTTCCTTTTCAATTATATCCTTCACGGATTCAACGAATCCTCTGTCTCCGAGAATAAGGTCTCCCTTAATTTCGCCAAGAGTAATATCCTTTTCAAGGCCATCGGTCACGAATTGTGAATATGCCGCTATTGCAGAAATTTCAGATTCATTTTCCTCTGCGAATCGGGAAAGTACTGCCATTCTGTCAATACAGGTTTTCATATTATCTATTCCTGCTGTGACTCTATAACTGCTCCAGAGATACTCCTCGGGAGAACATACTGTTCCAGCTCTTACCGGGTTTAGTACTATGTACCTGCATAGTTCCAGAAAGTAATTTTCCCGATCGACAAGTATAGCCCTGAATCTGCTCTGAAAGAGAGGTCCTACACGGTCATGTTTCCAGTTGAAATACTGGGCATACACACCGTTCAATTGACGCATTCCACGGGAAGTGTTTCCGTCTACAGATTTTATCAGGATATGGTAGTGATTGTCCATGAGACAATAGGCATAACACTTCCAGTCTGAATCACTGATACTATTTTTCAGGATATCCAGAAATTTTTCCCTGTCGCTGTCATCTTTGAAAATGTCTCTTCGGTCGATGCCACGAGTATAGATGTGGTATAGTCCACCCGGAATTTTAATGCGCAATTGTCTAGTCATTGATGTATCATATGATAATAATGCTCAAATGCAAGACCTGACCCTAATGGTCATGAAGTATGCTATTGCTGCCAGCAGGATTATTACCGCGCCGGGAGGCAGGTCCAGTATCCAGGCCATCCAGAGGCCGCCGAGGCTGAAGAGAGCTGCCAGAACTGAAGCCAGAATCATCATTTTACGGAGACTCGAGGTGAACATCTCCGCGATCGCGGCGGGAATCGTGAGCATGGCGATGACCATGATAAGCCCTGTCACTTTCATCAGCATAACCGCTGTCAGCGCGGCAAGAACCAGAAACAATCCTCTTATGAACTCCGCCGGGATGCCCTGCAGCCTGCTGTATTCCTGATCGTATGAAACCGCAAGAAACTCTTTATACAGGCCGGTAATGACAATCAGAATCAGAATATCAAGAATTCCCACGAAGAGAATATCGGATACGGATACTGCAAGCAGGCTTCCGAACAGCCAGCTCATGAGATCTGCAGAGTAGGTCCCGGAGATCTTGATAAATACCAGTCCAGCTGCCATACCCGTTGCCCAGAAAGCTGCCATGGCGGTATCGGACCTGTTCTGTACTCTTGAAGAAATCGCATTTATTCCGATTGCCGAGCCGATTGCAAAACCGGTTGCTCCTATCAGTGGATGTATGCCGATCAGGTATGCAAGCCCCAGACCTCCGAACGATGCGTGTGCTATGCTTCCAGCAAGAGCTGACATCCTGTTTACCGTAACCAGTGTCCCGATTATTCCACATGCGATTGAAGCGAGAATTGAGATTGCTATGGCGTGCTGCATGAATGTATAACCGAGCGCGTCAATCACTGGCTGTTTCCCCCATCAGATGTATTTTCGATGCTGCTGTCTTCCTGATGCTTCTGACCGATGACTCGATGCGGTACTCCATGAGAGATCAATTCGAAGGGGCATCCGTAGGCTCGGGATACCGCATCCGCTGAAAGCGTTTCTCCATGACTTATAAGGGTTCTGTTGATACAGGCAATGTTCTTGACATGGGCTGAGACAGCTCCCACATCGTGAGTAACAAGCACAATCGTAATACTGTCGTTCAGGTCGGCAAGCAGGTTGAAGAAACTCTCCTGGGTTTCATGGTCAACACTTGCCACCGGTTCATCCAGAAGCAGGATATCGGGTTCTCCCGCAAGAGCTCTGGCGATGAGCACTCTCTGCTTCTGGCCTCCTGAAAGTGTATCCATGCTGGTGTTTGAAAGATGAACAATACCAAGTCTTAGAAGGTTTTTCTCTGCTGCAGACCTGTCAGTATCGGTGAAGTGTCTGAAGAAACCGGAATTTCCGAGCCTTCCCATCAGGACTACATCCATGACAGTTACAGGAAAGGACTTGCCTGGGATCAGCTGTGGAACGTAACCTATTCCTGCCCTGACGGCTTTCGATACCACAGGATAACCTTTGACAATAATCTCTCCACTCCAGGGCTTGATCAGTCCCAGGATAACTTTGAGGAGAGTGGTCTTTCCGCCTCCGTTGGGTCCGATGATCGCGATGAAATCATTCCGCATAACTGTCAGGTTTATGTTTTTCAGAACTAGCTGACCTGTTCTGTAACCAGCTGATAGATCTCTGATTTCTATTGCCGGAATCATCTGGTATCCATGGTGCCGGCAAGTTCTTCCGCGACATGCATGAGATTCTTTCTCCAGTCTTCCGAAAGTGGATCTATGTAGATAATTCTCGCGTTCACTTCCGATGCTATTGCTTCCGCTGATGAGGTGCTGAACTGTGGAGAAACGAATATTGTCTGTACGTTCTGATCCTTCGCAAGGTCCACAAGTCGAGACATTTCTCCCGGAGACGGATCATTTCCGGAAACCTCTACAGGTATCTGCACAAGGTTGAATTCGTCCGCGAAATATCCCCATGCCGGATGAAAGACCATGAAACAGCTGCCCTGAATTGGATCAAGCACGGCATGAATGCTGTTCCGGAGAGAGTCGATTTCAATAATGAAACTTTCCAGATTCGTTTGATAATGTGTTTCCATTTCCGGATCCAGATCGGACAGACATTCCGCAATTACCACGGCCTGTTTTCGCACGAGTGCCGGTGAGAGCCATACATGCGGATCCTCCCAGCCGCCATTATGGTCATGTCCGTTATCCCCATATGCATTTGATGACGCGATTTCTTCAGGAATGCCATAGCGGTCAATGGGAAGTCTGTCGATATCCCTGACCGTACTTATGATAATCATATTCGGATTTGAGCCCGCAAATCTTGGAATCCACGCTCTCTCAAAACCGACTCCGATTGTGAACCATATATCTGCCTGTGAGATGTTCCTCATGTCCGAAGGTGATGGCTCATATGTTGCAGGGCTGGCTCCCGGTGGTACAACCACGATGATATTTACTCGGGAGGATGCTATTCTCTCAACAAAATACTTCTGGGGAAGGATACTTACTGCTACAGTATACCCGCCGGTGATATTGTCGGGTTCGTCTTTCCGCGAACATCCTGTTCCAATCAGAATAAGCGATACTGCAAATAGAACGGATCCATATGGAATCAGGATTCTTTTGAACAGTGTTCGCATTTGCCCTCCAGAAAGAAATCGGCATTTCCGATCTTGAATCTCCCGGTTCTTTCCAGTTCCTGAAGAAATTCCTCCGGAAGATTGAAAGAGAAAGGAATCCGTTTACCGCATTCCTGACAGCTGAAGTGGCCGTGATCAGGGTAGAACATCCTGGAACAGCGATATCTCAGTAATCCGTCCGGATTGCGGTCAGGTCTGAGGAAACCGGCATCTTCAAGTGAACAAAGACAACGATGTACGGTAGATATGTGAGGAGAGGAAGGAATACTGTCCAGAATTTCCCTGGCGGACAGCCCGCATCCCCCTTCAAGGAAGAGTCTGACAACATGCTTTTTCAGCGAAGTCATCCTCAGTCCCCGGTTACGCAGTTCATTCCAGATACTCTCGATTTTCATGTTTCTCCATTATTGCAAATGATTTGCATTAACATAATTTGTTTCTCGTGTGACAGCAACAGGTACTTTGTCCATATTCGCATATTGGGGTACTATTTTCATGGAGGTGATCTTGAACTACTCCATTGAGAGCATAAGAAGTAATTTCCACCGTGCGGAGGATATGATTGCTGAAGCATTGAATGCTGTGCATGATTCACCGAGAGTGGTAAAGATAATGGCCGTTACTAAGACGCATCCGGTTGAGCTGGTTCGGACGTCCATAGAAGCGGGGATAAGTATAATTGGTGAGAACCGGGTCAGCGAAGGCGGGCGAAAGATAAAAACACTGGGGAAAGAAGTAGCTGAATTTCACATGATCGGTCCCATTCATACGGGGGAAGTAAGGCAGGCTGTCAGAGATTTCCACTGGATTGATTCCATCTGCAGAATGAAGATCGCGGAGGAAATAGCTAAAAGAACCACGGCTAAAAATATAAAACAGCCCGGAATACTTGTGGAAGTCAACACTTCCGGCGAGGAATCAAAGCATGGTCTGGAACCCGAATATTCACTTCTTGAGGGGGTGCTTGGCCGAATGCGGGAACTCGGCCTCGTTGTTTCGGGATTACTGACGATTGGACCACTGGGGGGAACCGCTGCGGAAACAAGAAAAGCATTCGCTGCTCTTCGGAATCTCAGAGATGATCTATCCAGCAGAGGCGGTTTTGAGCTTCCTGAGCTTTCCATGGGTATGAGCGATGATTTCCAGCTTGCTGTGATGGAGGGTTCTACTATTGTCAGACTTGGCCGGTTCCTTTTCGGCAGGAGACAAAATTGACTTCCGATTATTCAGCAATATTATACATTTGTGCAGATGTACACTCACCAGCTTCCCGGCTCATCAGGGTGGCAGAACAGGAAACGGAGAAGCATCGTGCGTATTACGCCGCTTGACATAAGAAGACAGCACTTCCGGAAAACAATGAGAGGTTACGATAATTCCGAGGTGGAAGCCTTCCTTGAGATGGTCGCTTCCGCCTGGGAGGAACTTGTTGAAAATCTGGAAAAGACCGAGAGAGAACTTACTGTTCTCAGGGCGAGGGCATCTGATTTTGACCGGATGGAAGGTGCTGTGAGGGACGTGCTTGTACAGCAGCAGCAGAGTGCTGCCAAAGCCAGGAAAGAGGCTGATAAGGAAGCCGAGCTTATTGTCATGGACGCTGAAATCAAGGCGTCAAACCTTGTGGCTGAAGCGAGAGACCGTGTCCGTGTTCTTACCGAGACCATTCGTGAGCTGCAGGATAGAAGGCTCTCAGTACTTGCCCAGATAAGATCATTCATTGATTCACAGGGGAAAGTAATCGATGTCGAGGAAGAACGTATCAGGGCAGAGTTGATTCCTGACGCAGAGAAGCTTCCCGGCGAAGAAGACGGTGACTCGCCAATGCTTGAACTTACTGAACTCTGAAGATGCCATATATCATCTGTCTTATTCTTGCTTCGACTTCACTGTTCACCCCCGCTTTCCAGATAATTCCGTCTCAGGTGCGAGTTGAGGCCGGCTCCACTGAGTTTGTGTGGGAATGTCCGGCAATTCATGAGATTGAGAGCCTGCCTGATAACCTGACCGGATATATTGCTGATGGATGCGGTTATTCAGGCAGTGACGGATCAATTCTTCTTCCTCAGGCAAATCTGATTCTTGCTGTACCTCCCGGAGTGGAACCTTTCCTTGAAATCATTCCTGAAGGTGTTCACTTTCTGGCTGTCGGTACAGTGGCTGAAACATCCGTCTCCCCGGATGGATTCGATTCCTTCTTTTCAGCCCGTCCTGAGGATATCCCCCGAACCTGGGGTTCGCTCACGCATACGGGTTCCTTCAGGAGGGCTGGCGTAACTCTTCTTGAACTTCATCCGATTGTGCTTCGAGACGGTGCTCTGTATGCCGCCGAGAGGTTCAGAATTATCATCAGTTATCCTGACACGGGTCCACCCGGATCAGTATCGGGCATATCCGGGTCAATATTCAGTGCCCTTTTTGAGGGGGGGAACAGAGTCTGGACAAATTCCGCTAACCGCTCTGGATCCAGCCCGTTCTGGGGGCTGCCGTGGTATTCACTGGACATAGATACTGCTGGTATCTATTGCATAACCGCCGCAGAAATACCATTCGCTACAGGTGTTCCTTCATCAACTCTCTCGATGTTCTGCGGGCGCGGGAGGGAAATGGGGAATGATCCCTGGGAAACAGCTTACAGACCCGTTGATGTACCAATATTGGTCGAGGATGGCGGTGACGGTGTTTTTGATTCCGGTGACAGACTGTTCTTTTTTGCAAGGGGACTGGCCTGGTGGGAATGCACAGGTGACAGCATGCCGCCGCATTTCAACCACAGATATTCTCACATAAATACCTACTGGTTGACATGGGGCGGAGAAGACGGTGCCAGAATGGATATGATAGATGGTAACTTAACAGGCGCCCCGTCCATGCCTGATATGTTTTTATCCAGACAGCATCTCGAGGAGAATACGATCAGAGCAGCAGCTGACGGTGTCATCCTGCCTGACGACTGGGCATGGGATTGTTCAACTGGAAGTACGGACACATGGAACTATTACAACTTTAATGCTACAGCAACTACTGGCTTCGGGTATCTGAGGCTGCATCTGATCTCAAATGATTATCTTGAGCATCATATCCGGCTTACGATGAACGGCTCTCAATTCTGTGATACAACCTGGAGTAACGCAGATGATTTTATTCTGCAGGTTCAGTGCTCCCTGTTACAGTCTTCCGGAAATAATCTGGGGATACAGATAATCAGAGATTCAGGGGAGGAAACCATTTTCTTCGATTGGTTTGAAGTATTCTCCTGGACGGAACCATCTCTTTCCGGGCAGGCTCAGATTCCGCTTGATTGGTGGCAGGTTCCCGGCCGACAGAAATTCACGTGGAATAATGATTTATCGAACGCATATGTATTTATGATCGGAGGAGATAATCTTGCTGCTTTCATAACGGTGGATGACCCTCACTCGTTCGAATATGAAGTTCCCGATTACTGGGTTTCAAGAGAGTTCTGGATTTCGGAAATTGAGGATATGCCTTCACCGGTCAGCATTCATGAAGAGTCACCCGGAAGAATCATCAACTCCATGAGCGGTGCTGACAAGATCTATATTACTGCCGACGAATTCTACACTGATATTCTTCCACTTCAGCAAACCGGTGAGCAGGTTCAGATAATTGCCGCATCTGAGGTTTACAATGAATTCAACGGGGGAGTAAGAGACCCGCAGGCTATCCGGGCAATGATATTCACTGTTGTTGACACATGGAATCCCATACCGATGGATCTGATCCTGGTTGGAGGGGGAAACTGGGATCCACTGCATTTCATATCAGCCAGAGTATCCTACATCGATATCCTTCGCAGGGAATCATCCGAGACCGTTACTGATGATCGATTCGTGATTGTAGGTGACAGCATCCTGCCCCAGATCGCGGTTTCTCGAATGGGAATAACCAACAGATCCGACCTTCAGCTGATTGTTGACCGGACTCTCTCTTACGGGAACGTGGAAAACCAGGGTGAGTGGCAGACGGTTGTTCTTGGCGCAGCGGATGATGAGCGATCTCCATTGCATGGCGGTGATGAAAGATTCCATACTCAGGAAATGGAGCGATTGCTGACGGATCACCTCCCTGGCGTACTCCGTCCCGAGAAGATGTATATGATCTTCTACGACTGGAACGATCTCTGGAAGAAGCCCCAGGCAAGAGAGGATTATATAACTCTGTGGAATAAAGGATCACTTGTTTCTCTGTATCTCGGGCATGGCGGGTACGATCAGCTGGCCGATGAGGGGCTTCTGTACCTTGAGGATGTTGGTCTGCTTGCCTGCGAAAACAGGCTTCCGGTAGCTCTATTCGGTTCCTGTGACGTCGGTGCGTTCCAGAATCCCGCATCTGAATGTATCGCTCAGCAGATAACCACATCTCACGCGGGTGGCGCAATAATCGCGAGCGGTGCTACAGGAATGACTTCCGGCCCTGGCAATGAGATCCTTCTGGGTGAGATTATCGATCGAATGTTTGCCGAAGCCGATCTCTCAGTGGGAATGTGTTTTATGCTCGGCAAGATCGCCGCCGGATACAACAGCAACAATGCTTCGAACACTCTGTTCGGTGATGGAAGTCTCAGGCTCGCTTATCCGTGGACTTCTTTCGATGTGAATACTGACACCCTTTTTACCGGTGAAGCAGCCATTCTCAATGGTTCCACACCAAACGATGGAATCATATTGATAGAATCGTTTGAATCCTGTCAGCCCGATACCTATTATACATTCAGACATCATGATCCAATAGAATATCTCTCACTGGCCCGATCCTTTTTCAGAGGAGCAGCTGTCGCCGGGCCGGATTACTCTGCTTCCATGTTCGTTCCGGTTGACAGCGATACCGGTTCTCTGGCCAGAACTCAACTGGTGTTTCTAAGTGATTACTCCATGGCTGCAGTGTCCACATATCCTGCACGAATGGAAACAGGGAATCCTGCATTCGATACGACAGGACCTGAAATAGAACTCTGGATAAAGGGTTACAGAAATGCAGATGAACCGCATGTCTCAGGTTCGATTACAGTGCATGCACTGCTGTCTGATGAATCGGGAATAAACCTGCTTGGTAATACCGGAAGACAGCTTGTTCTTTATACGGATGACACGCCTCAGGATGTGTCCGGATATTTTCGTTATCACCAGGGATCCGGCACAACAGGCGAACTGGAAGTTGAAATAGGATCTCTTGAACAGGGAGATCATCAGATTCAGCTGAGAGCAAGTGACGGGCTTCTGAATACATCCTATGCAAAGATGGATTTTGTTGTGACTTCAACAGGTGAGTTCAGTATTGGAAATGTATTTCCCTATCCGAATCCGTGCGGCGATGGCGTGTCGCTGAACTGGACCCAGACATCAGCCGGTACTGTTGATATTTCTATTTTTACACTCGCGGGCAGGAGAATAATTAAGTTCGGGAACATTGAAGGAGAAGCAGGATATAACCAGTGCTGGTGGGATTGCAGGGATGCTGATGGCGACTCCGTTGCCAGTGGATCCTATATTTTTCTTGTTTCATGCGCATCCACAGCAAACGCAGGTGAATTCTCAGAAGTTACAGGCGTAATAGCGGTTGTACGGGAATCGCGTTGAAGTATATTTCATGCTTCCTGCATATGTGTTTTAATGACTGATATGGATCTGTTTGATAGATGATGAGATTCAATACCGGGGCAGTATGTTCTGCACGGTTGAGTGGAGGAATAATGATTCGAAGAGTACTCTTTCTTTTTGCCATTCTGTCTTTTACATCAGTATCATTTGCATCGACGGCAAGTGTTGTATGGATGACAATTACACCGGGAGCGCGACCTAACGGAATGGGTGAAGCTTTCACCGCTCTGGCTGACGATGCTACAGCGTCATACTGGAATCCTGCCGGACTGGCTTTTGTTGATTCCACAAGGCAGGAGCTTACCCTGCAGCACAGTAACTGGCTTCCGCAGCTGGCGGATGACCTTTACTATGAATTTCTGGGTTATGCCAAGTATCTCAAAGGATGGGGCGGGATAGGCGGCAACATCACATTCATGTCCATGGGCGAGCAGCTGGAGACAACTTCCGAAGGCATTGAACTGGGAACTTTCTATTCGTACGGAGTCGCTCTCACCGGTTCGTTCGGTACGGAAGTCGCGCCTGGTGTTTCTGTAGGGTTGGGGCTGAAGTTCATATATGATCACCTCTATTACCAGGATTCAGGCAAGGGAACATCATTCGCGGCGGATCTGGGTGTTCTCTATCATGTTCCTATGGATGATCTGGGTCTCGGGAATATCGGGCGGCTGAACATTGCGGCCTGTCTTTCAAACCTTGGGCCTAACGTAAGCTACGGCGGGAACACGGAGAACAATCCCCTGCCCAGAACGATCAGAGCCGGACTCGCATATATTCCGTTTGATTCTCACCTGACTCGCCTTCGAGTAACAGCGGATTACAGTAAACTTCTGACAAGTGTTGACGATGGATTCGGCACCGAGTTCAAGGAAAACAAATGGGGTACCGGTGCTGAATTCTGGTATTACGATCTTCTCGCTCTGAGAGCGGGTTACATCCACGATACTGAGGGAATATCCACGATTCAGGGACCTACCTTCGGAGCAGGGCTCCAATACAGCGCTTTCCAGCTCGACATGGCTTTCATACCGGTTGAGGAGAATCTTCAGGGATCGGGCAAGTACAATTCCAAATACTCACTGTCTGTAAGATTCTAGAATCTCAATGAAACCGTTCCTTCTTGTTCTGTCTTTCATATTGACCGGCATACTGTCGGCCGCTCCTCCGATTGTTCATGGGGCCATGCCTCCTCTGCACGAAAGACCTTCAGAAGGTCCTGCTATTTCAGGTCCCGGGAAAGTCGAACTTTTCGCAGATTCAATGTGCGTATGCATGATCAGAGTCGAATTTCTTGAGGATTTTACCGAAGAGACATCCGGAAACGGTAAGTTCGATCTGGATGCCGACCCACCTCACGACCGGGTTTATCTATCAGGCATTGCCGATGGAATAAGCAATTATTACGAAGGCATAAGCGGGGAGAATCTTTTCCTTTCCTTTGATATTTATCCCGTGTCCAATAACGGAGCATACCAGCTTTCCCATCAGATGATTTACTATGGAAGTGATGATAAATTCATTGAGGGAGCCTGTCAGCTTCTTCATGACGCGGTTGTCATTTCCGATATTGATATTGATTTCAGCCTGTATGACGCTGTAATGGTAGTACATGCCGGATCAGGTCAGGAAGCTGATATTTTTCTTGACAGTCCCGGTGATATCGGTTCGGTATTCCTGACCCTGATGGATTTGATTAATTACCTTCCCGGAGCGGGGATATACTACATGGGTATTCCTACGAATGACGGAGTTAAAGTAAAAGAAGGAATGATCGTTCCGGAACAGGAAACCCAGGATGGTTTCGGTCTCGGGGTTCTCGGAACCATGTGTCATGAGTTTGGTCATCAGCTTGGTCTACCTGATCTGTATGACACGATGACCGGACATGTGGGAGTTGGCGGCTGGGACATCATGGGATATGGACAATGGCTCATGAGCGGTTACTGGCCTTCATCACTGAGCGCCTGGTCCAGGATGTATCTCGGATGGGCTCCCGTTATCGAATTTACAGATGATGGAACCTTTTCATTGACTCAGGGTGATTCCATACTTCGTATTCCTCTTAACAGCTCCGAATATCTTCTTATTGAGAACAGACAGAGAGATCCTGACGGTGACGGCATGTGCGGAATTAATGAACATGATTTTGGTCTTCCCGGTTCCGGAATACTCATCTGGCACATTGATGAAACCCGCCTTGGCGAGTACATGAACGCCAATATGGTTAATATTGATCCCGATCATAAAGGAGTTGATCTCGAAGAGGCCGACGGCATACAGGATTTCGATTACTCTCTGCCGGATATTTACGGTTACGAGGGCAGCGAATACGATCCCTGGTTCCAGGGCGGTTACGCATGGACATTTTCGCCTTCTTCAGAACCATCGAGCGACGCCAGCTGGGGCGGACAGACATTCGTTACAGTCGAGGTGCTGGATAGCCCTTCCAATACGATGGACATCACTGTAACAAGATCAATTGTCTGTGAAGGCTGGCCTGTATACAATAATCCTGTGAAATGGGGACCTGTAATCTGGAGTGATCCCGATGGAGATGGAGACAGACTTGTCGTAACCACGTTCTCCGGATACACCCGCGCTTACATGCCGGATGGTTCCGGACCCGAACTGATGGGTTTGGGTGTTTCCACGCCTCCTGTTGTCGGCAGACTCGATGAGGGAACACCGCTTCTACTGGTGTGCAATGATATCGGTGAGATACACCTGAGAGATCCGGAATGGAATGAACCTGCCGGCTGGCCTGTTACTCTGCCGGGCTTCGGAGTCGCAGTCGCTTCTTTTATCAGTTCAAGACTGGGAGCTGTTGTCGTAGCTGATAACAACCATAGTGTACTGCTTTTCGACGCTGCCGGTGAACAGATGGATGGGTGGCCTGTGAGAACAGCAGCCCCTGTCACAGGGCTGGCCATGTATCCTGACGAGGACGAACCCGGGATTATCGCCGCTTCGGCTGACAGCCGAGTCTATTTATGGAATGCGGACGGATCACCGGTCAGCGGATGGCCTGTCGCACCGGGGAATGAGGATACAGGCTTGCCGATTGCCGCTGATCTGAACAGAGATGGCTCGGCTGATATTGTTGTTGTCAGTGGAAACAATGTATTTGCATATGACAGATCTGGTGATCTTCTTCCGGGATTCCCCGCGAAACTCAGGAGCACTCCGCTGTCTTCACCCTGTTTTGGTGATATCAATTCTGACGGCATGCTGGAGATTATTCTAACCATGACAGAAGGTATTGCCGCGATAGGAGCATCCGGAGCTACAATTAATGACTGGCCGGTTCTGCTTGAACAGGATAGCCTTGTCTACGGTTACAACAGGAATAGAAGAGGTATAGGCGGAGAAGGATTCGCAATGCTTTCCATGGATGACGGCAGAATTTGTGCGTTCGATGAATCGGGTAATCAGAGAGGGATATTCCCCGTGACAGTCGGCGACAGGCCTGTTGGCCGGCCATTGTTGTGGGATCCCGACGACAGTGGTAACTGGAGAGTTGTGGCTGCCGACTCAAGCGGAGCTGTTTATTGCTGGAACAGTACCCTAGTTCCTGACGGGTGGTTCACAGGTATGCAGATGTCCGGAGAGAACTGCTGGTGGGGTGATGATCTTCCCCCTGTTTCAATTTCCGGTAATGTTCTTGAAAGCGGTTCATTCTACGTTTATCCAAACCCGGTAAGGTCAGGAAACGGGACCATTCGATTCCATCCCGGTAGAGACAGCAACTGGGAGATCAGAATATTCAACATGGGTGGCGATCTGGTCTGGTACGAATCCGGATCAGCCCCGGGAGGAGCTTCCTGGGAGGTAAATTGGGATACCCGAAATCTCGCCCCGGGAGTGTATTTTGTCAATCTTTACATATCGAACGACGAGGGCTCCACGAATGCTCTCTTTCATGCAGCGGTGGTGCATTGATGAGAATAAGGGCAGCGATTCTGTTTTCCGTACTCCTTGCAATTCCCGGCATGGCTGATGCTGTTTCAAGCTCCAGAAAGGGTGCCATGTTTCGCTCTGCTCTGCTCCCCGGCTGGGGACAGATGCATATGGGGCACTCCACACGGGGCATTGTATTTATGGGCGTGGAAGCTGTGACCTGGATCGGCGCGGGTCTGTCATATCTTGAAGGCACATTTAACAGAAACGATTACAGATGGCTGGCAATGGAAGAAGCCGGAATATCAATATCAGGAAGGTCAAGCCAGTTTATGGATGATGTCTCTGATTTTTCCTCCAGCGCTGAATACAATGACTATATTCACAGATTGGCAAGGTATTACTACCCTGACGATCCTGATGCCCAGAGAGATTACTATGAATCCCGCGCAAGGTACGGCAGTGATGGCTGGTACTGGACATCAGAAGCTTCGAGACTGGATTTCGCCGATCATCTGAGAAAGAGCAAGCAGTGGTTCAGACGAAGCATGTACATTGCTGCATTCGCGCTTGTGAACAGGGTAGTTAGTGTTATCGATACCGCCCTTCTTGATGAGACCGAACCGGGGATATATACATCCCTTGATTTTCCTGAAAGACGTGATTTCTCATCTGTCAGGTTTACGATTGGAGCCAGATTCTGATGGTTTTACTTCTCCTGGCAATTGCACTGCCTGCCGCGAATCCCTCATGGGGAATTGATGGAACTCCGCTCGTTCCCCGCATTATGGAGATAGACAGGCGCCATGATCCATCTTTCAGACCTTCCGGTCCCCTGCTGACCGATTCAGGGCATGAGATAGGAGATACGATTAATTTCTGGTCCATTGATCACAGCACGGAGTATCCTGTTTTCTACCTTACTGCCGCGACTTGCAGGTTTATCGGAGAACAGACCTATATCTTTGTTGAAGATACCCAGTGGGATGTTCATTACGATCAGTACGATGTGGATGTATTCGCCGCTGCTCTTGAAGACAGCACTCCTTCCGGGCCGGGCGGCATTGTCGAAACGGACATTGATGTCTTCGGACAGCTTCCTGACGCAATTGACGGAGATCCGAAAATTTACTTCCTCGTGCTTGATATCCGTGACGGTTTCGATCCGGAGGAAGGCGGAGCGTATATTGCGGGATTCTTCAGTCCCTACAATCAATTCACTGAAACTGAGGCCTATCTCTACTACGGCGGTCATTCCAACGAAGTGGAAATGCTGTATATAGACTGTTTCCCCAGCAATGCCGACGACGCCTCCTTCACAGCTTCCCACGAACTTGTACATCTCATCCAGTGGGGAGTCGAACCTTTCAGTTCAGAGGAACTGTGGGTAATTGAGAACCAGGCGCAGTCAGGTGTATATGTTTGCGGATATCCTGCCTTCCAGGTGGAGACCTTTCTGGAAGCAGGCGGAGTAACTCCCATAAAGTGGACGAATCTGCCGTGGGGCAGCATCGAATACGTTGCGGGATACGGTGCCGGATTTCTCTTTTTCTCATACCTTTATGAAAATTACGGCGGCACTGATTTTCTTTATCGGTCTCTTCGAACATCAGAACGTGGAATCGGAGGGGTGGAGCAGGCTATTCACGATGTTACCGGGATTGATCCTGATATGAACGGTATCCTTCTGGACTGGATGCTGGCATGCTGGATAGATGATCATGATTTCGGAGATGGAAAATACGGATGGGAAGCATTCAGAATTGCCGATTACGACACTGTGAATTCAGGTAACAGACAGGGTTTGGACTATACCGGTCAAGTGTTAAACGATCCATACACGGACTACGGGGAACACATGTCCTCCTATCAGGGGAAATACTATGAACTCGGCAGTGGACTTACCGGAAGTTTCCGCGCGACAGCTTCAGGACTCGGGGACCTGCATGCATATGTGTTTGACCCTGAAGGGGGAAAACTGGAAGTATTTGATACCGGCGCCGCAAACGACGTTGCTGTTCCCCTGCCTGCTCTGGGTACTGTTCTGCTTCTCTGCAGATCATTCGCCGGGCTTGATCTTGATGTATCCTCGGGATCAGTAACTGATTCAATGGGGGAATTCACCTTCTATCCTCAGCCATGTACCGGGACTCTCTATTTTCAGTTCTATTCGAATGCAGGAGATGCTGTTCTGTCGATATTTACTCTGTCCGGCGAATATGTGGAGAGTGTGAATTTCGGATATACCGCCTATGGAGAAACGACTCTGGCATATACAGGAGCTTCTAATCTCGCTTCAGGAACATATTTCTTCAGATTCAGTTTCGGGAACACGATTGAAACCGGCTCGTTTACCGTTGTGCGGTAATAATTTACTTTTTCTGACTGTTCTTCTTCTGTTTCTCCGTCCCATATCACAGGCGGAGCCACTCCATCGAGAGATCATCTGTCTGAGTGTACCGGAGGAAATCATTGACGCGGAGATCGATATGGAAGGGAACGTCCACATTCTTCTGCCCGGGCTTCCACACCTGCTTGTCTACCATCCGGATGATACAGTAACTGAATTTGATCTGCCTGATGTTATACTTCCCGGAGGTTTCTGTGTAGATGAAAGATGGGGCTGGTTCGTTTCGGATGAGCTTTCAGGCAGGATATTTCATATTGACATTGCGGGAGAAACAGCTGAATTCACCGATTCCCGGGGTCGTCCCGGAGACATCTGCATGGCAGGATTTGCCGTACTCTATATTTCAAGAGCAGATGGTGTTATCTGTTCCATGAAAGAACCAGCTGATATTCTGGCCAGGCTTGATGGTTCAGGCAGCGGGCAGTTATCCGCATCCGGAAACCTGGCAGTCTATTCCGGTGACACCGAATCATATCTGCTTGATCAGTACAGTACACCGGAGAGACTTCCGGGGCAGGGAGTATGGGCGCTGTCCGCTGATGAACTGATTGTTCTGAAAAGTGACAGTATCCTGTCTGTTAACGGTGAAGAAGTATTTCTGATTCCGGATGGGGAAGAATTCAGAAGAATATCCTGCTCTCCGGACGGAAATCGATATGTACTCTGGTCACCCGGAAGAGGGGAAGTCCTGATATTGAGGTGAGTGTACTCACTGCCGCAGTTGTGCTTGCTGCATCCATGACAATGGAATTCGAAAGTGATGGATCGGGTTTCATTGAGCTGAATGATTCACTCTGGATTGAGCCCGGATCGATTATCGCTGTTGTGGATGGAGATACGCTTTCCGCCTTTTCAGGTGTGTCAGGTCTTCGTACCGGAATCCTGTTGAATCCATCCCCTGAACCTGGAGACACGGTTTACCTGGAATTCGACCTTATGTCTCTGGATATTCCTTCTTCGATAAAACTGGATATTGAATTCGCTGAGAACAGGATTGTTAATCTGCTTTCCGACCACCGCGAATTCAGCCCCGTTCAGGAGCATGGCCTTTACATATCCGGCTCCAAGAGAATCGGATTTTCCGTAGGTGACGGGGGAGGGCTGGACCAGGGAACCAGAATTACTGTTGATGGAACTGCGGCGCCTGGAATCACCGTATCCGGAAGTGTTACTGATCGCAATCTGTCCACCGGTCCGTATTCCTCCGAACTTGTCTCGCAGCTTGACCGGATATTCTTTCTGGTTGACGGCGGCTCCTGGAGAGCCCGTCTGGGTGATATGGAGTGGGTAAGCGGAAATGAACAGACAGGTCCGCTTGCATGGAACCATGAAATCAGCGGAGTTGACCTGGAAGGGAGTATTTCTTCACACTTGCTGGCTTCCGCAGGATATGGCACTTCCGGGGATACCAGGCAGAGAACTGTATTCTTTACCGAAGAGGGGATTCAGGGACCGTATGATGTGACATCGGGATGGGAGATCGTCCCCGGCAGCGAGAAAGTCTGGCTGGATGGCGAGATCATGGAGCGGGGAAAAACGTCTGATTACGAAATGGAATACACCGCGGGATTGATTACTTTTACTTCAAACAGGCTCATAAGAAATGATCAGAGAGTCGAAATAACATTCTCTCAGCGAGGTGACGGTTTTCGAAAGGATCTTGTCACCGCATCCGTGGTTCATTCAGCAGGAGGGCTGGAAGTTGGATTCAAGGGGTTTTTTGTTGAAGATGACAAAGAATCCCCCCTTGGATTTATCCTGACAGATGAAGCTGTAAACGTCCTTACCAACGCGGGAGAAGACCCTTCTGAAGCATGGATCGATGGCGCGACTGATGTTGGACCGGGAAACGGGAGTTACAGTAAGGACAGTCTGGAACACTATGTTTTCGAAGGCCCCGGGCAGGGAGACTGGAACTTAATATTCAATCGGCCTCCGTCAGGGCCGGGGGATTACATTTATGATTCTTCGATCGGAGGGTATCTCTGGATCGGAGAGGGAAGCGGAACCCATCTTCCAAGGCAGTATATCCAGATACCGGGCGGTTACAGAACCGGCGGTATCATAGTTAAATACAACTCCGATGCTCTCAATGGCGAACTGGAAACAGCCGTATCGGGGAGAACCGGAAACCTGTTCAATTCAGATGCCACTACAAGAGAGGGAACCTGTCTCCGGGGCAATATGTCATTTGATTTCTGGGAGAATGGTCCCGGCCTGGGCTTAAGAGGTACTCTGGTAACATCGGGTTACGAACCTCCTGATGAGCTTGAGGCTGACAGCTCCATCTCCGCCTGGTCTCTCCCTCCGGATTATAAGGGAAAGGATAACATTGCCGAGGTCAGCATCGGAGGAGAAGGGCTTCTTGTAACCGCATCCGGAAGATTCATGGAGGAAGGTGGCATACTGGAGCGATATCGCGCTTCATCAAACCTCGATCCGGGAAACATAGCCGTGCTTATCAGCGGTGTATACCTGAAGCGGAACGATACGGATCAGATAAGGCCGGGAGAATCGTCCGGTCTGTCAGTATCAGCCATACCCTTATCCGGCACCCTGAAACCATTCCTGGGATTGAGCGGCACAGAGGAATCCTGGAGCGACAGCCTGTCCGGAAGTGTAAAGACCGGTTATGCCGGTCTGTCTCTTGAGAAGGGATCGGGCAGAGCGCTGATTCGATTCGAACTTCAGGATGATTCGCGTTCGGGAGGACCGCTGTCAGCTCCTTTCAATGTCTGGCGAGCGAGACTTGAAGGATCCGGTCTGAGCGGCGTTCTCCGGTACGGAGGAAGTATTGAGCACTCTTCAACATCGTATGATATGGGCGGAGAACTGCATGCTGACGCCATCACAGCATCACTCAGAGGCACTTATGGATCCGTCTGGATAGAAAGCGTCTACAACGGATCCGGAACGATAAGCAGATCACTTGATGTGATATATCTTTGGGCGGGTGAGGGAGAGGGAAACTACAGTTATGACCCGGAGACAGGCCAGTATTATCCTGATCCCGATGGAGATTACAATATAAGTTACCAGCCTGGAGGCGCCGGCGACGCGGTAACATCCGCTTCTCTTGAAACAACCGTATCGACCACGGGCATATCGTCCGGACTGAACAGTGTTCTCAGGCTTTCTTCCAGCGGTGCTGATGATCGTTTGAGAACGCTTTCCCTTATCGGCGCGTTCGATACTGAAGAAGAGGGAGGATACAGCATTGATCTTTCACCCTGGTTCCGGTGGGAAACCGGGCTCCTCAGAAGATTGACTGTTATCGGCAAGCTGAGAAACGAGAGGATTTCCTACAGCGGATCGGGGCTGAGGGTGGAAAGAAGCTGGTCCGTTGAAACAGTACCTATGCTGAACCCCACGAGGATTCTGGTAATCGAATGTTCCGCTAAACTCTGGAGAAAAGAGGAAGAGCTCTATTCCCCGCGAGATATCCGCGGTCTGCGGATCGCTGTCGATCCATCCGTGGAGCTTTCTCCGGGAGTGGAGCCGGGTTTACTTGCAGCAATAGACATTCGCGAGGAGGTCATTTCCAGTCTTCGCAACAATATGTTCGAAGCGGGACCACACTTCTCTTTAATGGGTGGAGGGTGGACAGCTTACGCGATGGCAACCGCAGGATACATCCCCGGAGATGATGATCTTCCCGTATGGTTCTTTGACGGCAATGATTCCGGACTTTCCTGGCGAACGTCTGCCAGAGTAGGTAAAAGCATATCATCAGGATTTGACATCAGAATCTATTACTGGGGAAGAAAACCGTCCGGCAGCAACTGGACTCAGAGAGCCGGGCTGGAAGGAACGGTGAATTTCTAGATGTTCTGTCTGTTTCTGCTTCTGATAATGGCTGAATCAGGCGATGCTCCTCCCGTTTCAATCGACTTCAGGGGCAGCCCTCCCATACCTGACATTTCAGAGCTTGGCCTGGACACTGTCCTTGCAGCCGATTCGTCCATAGCGGTTCTGCAGGAGAGAATTCTGCAATGGTATCTTGAAGAAGGTTATCCGTTCGCCGGCGCCGGGTTCTTTTTTCCATCGGCAGACACGCTTGTTGTCAATATGGTTCCGGGAAGGCACGCCTCTCTTGAGGAGGTTCGGATAGAAGGAGCCCCGGGAACTCGCCCTGAGGTCTTCACAAGGCTGCTCAGTATGAAACCCGGAGATATCTATGACAGGGAAGCAGTTGATTCATGGCTCAGGAGACTGGAACGATTAAAATTTCTTGATCAGACAGGGGCCACAGTACTGTTTCTGGGAGAACTGGGAAACCTTGTCCTGATCCAGAATCTTCAGGAAGGGCGATCCGGCCATTTCGCTGCGGCAATGGGGTGGAACGGGGAAGATCTTGAAGGGGGAGGCGAGGTTCTGTTCCTGAATCTTGCAGGTACAGCCAGAGAACTCGAGATATCAGCTCATACCACCGGCTGGGGGGGATTGAACGCAAGTCTCAGATACAGAGAACCCTGGCTTTTCGGCATACCCCTTTCACTTGAACTTGAAGCGGCTCAGGACACTCCTGAAAGCTCCTGGGTTAACAGAGAGGTCAGCCTTTCCATCATCTGGGAAATGTACACGATGGAAGTAAAGGGAGGAGCGGGAATCTGGAGAGGATATCCTCCCGACGGCTCAAGGGAGGAATACGATTACGGGCTTGCCGGAATCCTCTACCGCGCAGGCCGGAGAGTACCTCAGGGGTGGCAGGGAATAAATCTTCAATTTGAAGCCAGAGCCGGAAACAGAACCGGCCGGGATACTTCCGGTGTTCTGACTATGGCTGAAGCCGAGATCAGGGGAGACTGGTTCAGAGGATTCATGGGACTTGGCGGAGAACTTCTTACCGGCGGAGTGATGCAGGGGGACTGGTTCGAGGGCCTGCTTCGGCAGCTTGGCGGCCAGCAGACACTGCGTGGCTACCCTGACAATGCTTTCAGAGCTGTCAGGTATATCGTTGGCAGACCCGAACTATCCATCGGTGAGACAGAAACAAGGATTTATCTTTTCTGCGACATGGCGGCAATTGAAACCCCCGAAGACATAATGAGATACCCGGCCGGATGCGGAGCGGGCATGAGAGGAACTAGTGGAATATTCCTCGCGGACGCAGCAGCGGGGTTTCCGATAAAGGAAGGACTTGGAAGCGCGAGGCTGTATCTGCGGATAATGGCTTCTCTATGACGCCCTTCAACGCTGCTGAAATCCGGTCTTGGTACTGGGGAAGTTATATCTGAGTTGGAACCCCTTTATGGCATGGATGCAAGGTTTTAAAATTAACCAATTAGTCAACCCTGATGATGATACATCTCCTGGAAGCGGCATGTTCACCCGCAACCAGTCTTATCAGGTACATACCTGAGCAGAGATCGGAACCATCAAGGTATTCAGAGTACATACCTGCGGGAACAACCTCATCAACAAGAGTCTCAACGAGTCGACCGGAGAGATCGAACACTGAAAGAACCACATCCGAAGGATGCTCAAGCTGGAAACACACAGTGCAGGATGAACTGAATGGATTTGGAAAGGATTTCAGAACCAGCCCTGCTTCCGGTGAAGAGGATTCTTCCTCTTCAACACCAAGCCAGTAATTGACACCGCCTCCTCCGAAGGCTCCCATGTCATTGCGGGTAGTTCCCATTGCTGGCCAGAGGGCATAACCAGGATTGAAGGGATCCTCGGGATCGTTGTACTCCCAGGCGGGATTACCGGCATCAATGCAGGGAGAACCATAGGAAAGATGGTAATCACCAAGAGGACCGGACTCGAAAAGAGGATCGGTATCGATGTTGCCGGGACCCCATTCGAGGATTGCGATTGGACCCAGATAGATAGAATCCTGACCAAATTGTATGTTACAATAACTGATTATTGTTGTATTTGGATTCGTTGTGGCTGGAAGGCATATTTGTGAACCATGCGCACTTGTGTTACCCCAGAATATGGTGTTTGATATGTATAAAGTATCTTCCCAAGAAATTAGTCCACCACCCCAGCCGCTGGTTAGATCTGTTTCATTGAAGGCAATTGTATTGTTCTCCATGTATAGAACACCACCAGAACTCTCATAAATACCTCCACCTAAGCTTGCTGTGTTTTCAGTGATAAGGTTTCCGATAACGGTTGTGTAGCCACCGGCTATGGCGACTCCTCCGCCGGTATAACCGTCGTTTCCTGAGATATAGTTACTGTAGAGCAATACACTTGGGCTGTTTATCCCGATTCCTCCAGCACCACTGTCATATCCACCTATGTTGTTAATGATTGTGTTGTTGATGATTTCAGCAATCGGATGTGTGATGCTCATTCCACCGGTTATGTTACTCTGATTCCCATCCACAGTGCAGTTGATTATGCGCAGTGGGAGAGTACCACCACTGCCACCACCAGCCCAGATACCTCCTCCCGTTTGGTGAGCGTAATTGTTAGTGATGATATTATCCGTCAGACATGGAGAAGAATTTTCTATAAATATTCCTCCACCGTTGACAGACACCCAGCAGTTGACAATCATATTATTTCTAATCATCGGTTCTGATGAATTTGTAATGTAAATACCACCGCCATAATCAACAGGATCCCTGCCGTCATCCACCGTGCCGTCGAAACTCACATTGGTAATGCTGAATCCCTCAAGCACGGCAGTGCTGTCCTCTCCGCCTGTGAACATCACGCAGTGGAATTCTGGAAAAGGTGATTCTATATAAGTGCTACCGGAACCACCTGCACTTCGAAGTACAATATTCTTTCCCTGGAAACTGAAGCCGCCACAATACTGTCCCGGAGATACCAGTACTGTATCACCGTCCTGCGCAGCGGTGATAGCATCGTGGATGGAAGGGTATTCAGAGGGAACGAGAAGGGTGTCGGCAAGAAGGAGGGGGAATAATCCAAGTAGAAGAATAACTGAATACTTCATGATCAGTATACACTCCGTTCATATACTGAATGTAACTGTTTACATTATCTTGGGCAATTCTGTACTGTTTTGAGCCTATTTGAGATCAGGTTGACTTTTAGTGACTAATCATCCCTGATGATGACACATCTCCTGGAAGCGGCATGTTCACCCGCGACCAGCCTTATCAGGTACATACCTGAGCAGAGGCCTGAGCCATCGAAGTATTCAGAGTACATACCTGCAGGAACAACCTTGTCAACAAGGATTTCGACCTGCATCTCCATCATTTGAGGAATGTACCTTTTCTGCGACATGGCGGCAATTGAAACCCCCGAAGACATAATGAGATACCCGGCCGGATGCGGAGCGGGCATGAGGGGAACGAGCGGAATATTTCTCGCGGACGCAGCAGCGGGGTTTCCGATAAAGGAAGGCCTCGGAAGCGCAAGGCTGTATTTACGTATAATGGCTTCTCTATGACAGCGTTCTTCCAAAGTTCAGCGAATCCCATGGGGATTGCACTGAGGGGAAAAATTGGTTATTACTGATAATGATGACTGGACGTGATTTGACAGGTTAAGAATTCACATGATGGTCCGGTCATGAAAAGGGGTGTAACATGAAGTATCTTCTCATATTATTTATGCTGCTTACGTTGTCATTGTCAGGTTTCGGGGAAGATTTTGAGTACAACACAGGCGGGGTGATCGATTACGTTGCGGATCTTTCCGGATCGAGTGCAGGTTGGGGGGAATGGTTCATAACCTCTGTTTTCAACGACACGGGGCATGACCTGCTTTTGACTGAATTTGGATTTCCATGCTGTGGAACAACAACCGGTGAATTCGGCTGGGTTGTCTGGGGGGACATGCCTGATACCGGACCACCATCCGGTATACCTGAAAGCTGTGATTATCACGGGTCTTTTACTCCTGTTGAAGGGCCGGGCGGCGATCCATCCGTGTATACGTATGTAAACGTATCGGATCAAACTATAATAATTCAGGATAATACACAATTCGTTTTCGGTTATCAGAACACTGACCTCGGAGGACAGACGCCCTTCAACGGTATTGAAACCTGGTCCTGGCACAGCAGTGTCTGGGCTTCGGATGAAGATCTTTATCGAACTGCGGTGCTGCAGGTCAAAGCCAATTACGATGAGGCTCTTGATCAGACAACATGGGGATTAATAAAGTATATGTTCTGAGAATGATTGTCGGATACTCTAAGTTGAAAGGAAAAAATGAAAAAATTCATTCTTCTTGCAGTTACACTCGTATTCGCTTCAGCAGCCTTTGCTGAGGATTTCGAGTATAACACAGGCGGAACCATTGATATGGTGCCGACCACAGGTGGATCAAATGATGGTTGGGGAGAATGGTTCATCTCCACAGTACTAAACGATACCGGATATGATATTATGATCACCGAATTCGGATTTCCGTGCTGCGGGCCTGCCACAGGCCCTTACGGCTGGGTAGTCTGGACTGATGTGGGGGGGCTTGTAGCTCCTTCAGGCCAGGCCTCCACAGCTGACTACTATGGCGAATTCACACCGACTGATCCCGGTCCGGGTACATTCCCTCCCACGGTCTACTCGTATATTGATGTATCTGCTTCTAGTATTATCATTCCTGACGGCAACTACTTCTGCTTCGGCTACGATAATACCGATACCGGCGGGCAGATAAGTTTCAACGGAGTAGATACCTGGGCATGGTACGGCGGCGTATGGGATCCAGATCAGAACTGGAGTCGTACAGCCATTCTCCAGGTCATGGCCAATTACGAAGGTGCTCTTGACCAGACCACATGGGGAAGTATCAAGAACGCGTTTTAGCAGCGATTAATACCTGAAAGAGAACCCCCTGCATAACGTAGGGGGTTCTTCTTCTATTATTTGACATATGAGAATATTATCATATATTCATATCTATGAAAAGTATTTTCAGTGCCCTGGCAAATTCCAGCAGACTCAGAATGGTCCGTATTCTCCTTCGCGGGCCGCTGAACGTTAGTGAGATATCCAATATTCTAAGGCTGAGTCAGTCAAATGTAAGCCATAATCTTAAGAACCTTCTGGACGCTGGAATCGTTATCCGAAAGGGGCGTGGCAGCTGGGTATACTACAGCCTGAACAGGAATGACCCCGCAATCAGGACTCTTATAGAGAGTATAGCATCAGGTGCGTCGAGCATTGAGAATCACGATGCTGACATGTCTGAACTGACAAGATGCTACGCATCGAGAAGGATGGAATCGAAACAATTCTTTGATCGCATCGCGACTGAATGGGATCATGTATCGGATCTGATGCCTGATCCGGAGAGTTACATTTCCAATGTTCTCGATATGTTTCCTGTCGATGCTCTGATTCTCGACGCGGGCTGCGGAAACGGAGAGCTTGTTCTGAGACTCGCCCGGAGAGGAACGTCCGTTATCGGAGTCGACCAGTCTCAGGAAATGATTTCAGAAGCGGGGAAAAAGCTTTTCGCGAAGTGTCACAATAAGAATGTAGAACTCAGACTCGGAACCGCGGAACACCTTCCTGCTGCTGATTCTTCGGTTGACGGGGTAATAGCGCACATGCTGCTTCATCATCTGGGCGAACCCCCGGCTTTTTTCACAGAAGCCGCAAGGGTGTGTGTTTCCGGCGGCCGATGCGCTGTAATTGAGCTTCTGCCTCACGATAACACGGATTTGAAAAGAACTCATGGCGATCTCTGGCCGGGTCTGGATCTGGACGAAGTCAGAGAATGGATGCTGAATGCGGGATTCAGAATAGAAAATGAATGCATAACGGATGACGGAAGAGCATTTATACTTTCAGGAATTCTTGAAGAAAGGAATAGAAATGGCCGATTACAAAGTAGCTGATATTTCACTTGCTGATTTCGGGCGGATAGAAATCATTATCGCTGAGAAAGAGATGCCCGGGCTCATGGCTGTGAGGGAAAAATACGGGAAAAGCAAACCACTGAAGGGACTGAGGATCACCGGTTCGCTTCACATGACCATTCAGACAGCTGTGCTGATCGAGACTCTTGTGGAACTTGGAGCTGATGTGCGATGGGCGAGCTGCAATATCTTTTCAACACAGGATCATGCAGCTGCCGCGATAGCAGAGACCGGAATACCTGTTTTCGCCTGGAAGGGCGAGACCCTTGAGGAATACTGGTGGTGCACCAGAAACGCTCTTACCTTCCCTGAAGGGAAGGGCCCCAATCTTATCGTTGATGATGGCGGCGATGCTACTCTTATGGTTCACAGAGGATTCGAGCTTGAACGCGAGTTCAGCAATACCGGAAGATTGTCGGATTCCGAAGAAGAAACCGAAGACATGCAGGCTTTTATGAACAACCTCTATTCGGGGATTACAGAAAATCCTGATTTCTGGACAGCGGCTGTTCCGGGGATAATCGGTGTATCCGAAGAGACGACCACCGGAGTTCACAGGCTGTACCAGATGCTGAAAGCGGGCAAACTCCTGTTTCCCGCATACAATGTCAACGATTCAGTTACGAAGAGCAAGTTTGATAACCTCTACGGATGCAGAGAATCGCTTGCTGATGGGCTCAAGCGGGCTACAGACGTGATGGTAGCCGGAAAAACAATTCTTATATGCGGTTACGGTGACGTTGGCAAGGGCTGCGCCCAGAGCATGCGCGGTTTCGGAGCAAGAGTACTTATCACTGAAATCGATCCCATATGCGCTCTCCAGGCTGCAATGGAGGGATTTGAAGTCACAACTGTTGAGGACGCTCTGGAAGAAGCGTCAATAATAGTAACGGCAACAGGCAATTACAATGTTATTACAGCTGATCATATGAGCCGCATGAAGGATCAGTCGATTGTATGCAATATCGGTCACTTTGATAATGAGATAGATCTTGCCGGACTTGAAGCGATTCCGGGAGTGAAGAAGGAAGAGGTTAAGCCCCAGGTACACAGATTCAGTTTTCCTGATGGACATGTCATCTATCTTCTTGCTGAGGGAAGGCTTGTCAATCTTGGATGCGCAACCGGTCATCCAAGTTTTGTGATGTCCAGCTCATTTACCAATCAGTGCCTTGCTCAGATAGCTCTTGCGGAGGAAAGACCCGCTATCGGTGTCTATATGCTTCCTAAAATCCTTGATGAGGAAGTAGCCCGTCTGCATCTTGGCAAATTGGGAGTGAAACTGACGAAACTGTCAACCCGGCAGGCGGAGTACATCGGAGTGGATGTAGAAGGGCCATACAAACCGGAGCATTACCGCTACTGATGCTGAAACAGGCATTTCTTAATGTGGCAGGATCAGGGGAAAGTTGCTTATATTTTCGGCTTGAATTGTGGAAATACCGGATACGAATTAATATAAAAAAGGAAAGGGAATACGATGGTGGACAAGATAAGAGTACTGCTGGTTGATGATGACCCGGATTTCATTGAAGCCAACAGCATTGTGCTTGAAGCCTGCGGGTTTGAAGTGCTGTCTGCATCGAGTGGCGCAGATGGACTCAGAATGGTCAAGGAAGAAAACCCCGATGTCGTGATTCTTGATGTCATGATGGAGCATACCGACGAGGGTTTTGCGGTGGCCAGAAGAATACGTTCAAGGCTCAGAAGTAATGTTCCTATCATCATGCTCACATCAGTTGGCCAGGTTACCGGTTACGATTTCAATCCTGAGGAGAATCCGGATTTCTTCCCTGTCGACATCTTCCTCGAAAAACCAGTTCCTCCTGCTATCCTTGTAAACAGGATACGTGAAGTGCTGAAGAGAGGAGAGGATCAGTGAGCCGCAATCCGCAGAAAATTGTTTTCGATGCAGTGGCTAAGTATGGGTCAGGAAGAGAAGCGGTTGTACAGATTCTTACCGAAATCAACAGGGAACTGGGTTATATCCCTGAGGAATCTATTGTTGCTGTTGCAGACGCAGTTGGCGTAAGCAACGCTGAGATCTACAGTGTGATTTCATTTTACTCGTTTTTTTCAACGGAACCAAGAGGACGGAATATCATACGCCTCTGCACAACGATCAGTTGTGAGATGAAGGGTTCCCGCGAAATTCTTGAGACCATTGAAGCAGAGCTGGGCATAAAAGCAGGTGCTACAACACCTGACGGCAGGATAACTCTCGAGACGACAAGCTGCATCGGGCTCTGTGATCAGGCACCGGCAATACTGGTAAACGATACTCCCCATACACGGCTGACACCGGATGAAACCCGCAGAATCATCGCGGGTCTGGAATAGGGAGGTCAGCAGATATGAGCGAGAAAAAAATACTGACCGCAACGGAACAGCCGGATACAGGTTCTGCTTTGAAGAAGAGCCTTGAAATGACATCCGCAGATGTGGTTTTCGAGGTCAGGGAATCTGAAATCCGCGGCCGAGGCGGCGCCGGTTTTCCGACAGGTATCAAGTGGAACCTCGCAGGTGCGGCTTCCGGCAGCAACAAAATGGTTATCTGCAATGCGGACGAGGGCGAACCCGGAACATTCAAGGACAGATACCTGATTGAGAATTACGCCCTGAAACTTCTTGAGGGAATGACAATTGCAGGTTATGCCATTGGCTCCTCTCATGGAATCATCTACCTTCGTGCCGAATATCCGTATCTCATTCCGATTATCGAGAAAGCCAGAGAGGATCTCATCCGGGAGAACCTGCTCGGGGAAAATATACTTGGTAAGGATTTTAACTTCGATATTGAAATAAGACCGGGCGCAGGTGCCTATGTATGCGGAGAAGAAACTTCACTTATCGAGAGCCTGGAGGGCAAACGGGGCGTACCTCGAAATAAGCCGCCATACCCCGTTAATTCCGGATACCTGTTCCGTCCTACTGTTGTGAATAATGTTGAGACATTCGCCGCTGTGCCCCATATCATCCTCAATGGAGCGGAGTGGTTTCAGGATCTTGGAATTGGCGATTGTACCGGAACCAAACTGTTCAGTATCTCGGGAGACATTGAGAATCCCGGCGTGTACGAACTGCCGATGGGTTCAACAATAGGTGAACTGCTTGAAGCAGCGGGCGCAAAGGATGTGCAGGCAGTGCAGGTGGGCGGAGCCAGTGGAGCAACAATCACTGCGGACGAACTGGAGCGATCTCTTTCGTTTGATGATCTGCCTCCTGGAGGATCGGTGATTGTTTTCAACAGCAGCCGCGACTTGATGGATGTTCTTGAGAATTTCCTTGAATTCTTCGTGCATGAATCCTGTGGCCAGTGCACAACCTGTCGTGAGGGCAATGTGCGGCTGCTGGATGCTGTACACTTGATCAGAAACGGAGAGATCAGCAGCATGGAAGAGCTTGAACCATTTTTCCAGCTTGCAGAAGTAATGAAAATCGGCAGCAAGTGCGGGCTTGGTCAGACATCACCCAATTGTTTCATTGATATAGTCACCAGGTTCATTGACCTGCCGGACGGAAAGGGAGGTGCATAATGCCCAATATTTCCGTAAAAATTAATGGTACCTTAACCAGCGTCAGAGAAGGAATTACGATCCTCGAAGCCTGCGGAACCGCCGGTGTTGAAATTCCTACTCTCTGTTATCATCCGGATCTGTCACTTGCAGGCAACTGCAGAATGTGCCTTGTCGAGGTTGAGGGCTGGAGAACGCTGGCAATAGCGTGCGTAACACCGGTTATTCCGAACATGGTTGTTAATACCCACAGTAAAAAAGTCCGTCACGCGAGAAGGACAGTACTCAAACTTCTGCTTGCAAGTCACAATGTGAACTGTCCGGAGTGTGAGAGAAACAAGAACTGTGAACTGCAGGAGCTTGCCGAGAAACACAATATTACAAGCAATGAGTATCAGACTTCACCAAAACCGGAATCCATAGAGGAAGTCAGCCCCGGCATAATGAGAGACAACAGCAGATGCATCATGTGTACTAGATGTGTCAGAACCTGCGAGGAACTGCAGAGTGTTGCCGTTATCAAACCGGTTGGCAGATCTTCCTCCGTCACTATCTCTACATTCATGGACCGCAGTCTTAACGATGTTCCGTGTACTCAGTGCGGTCAGTGCGTAATTCGCTGTCCTACAGGCGCGTTGTTTGAAACATCGGAAGTAAGACCTGTCTGGGAAGCGATAGAGAATCCTGATAAATTCGTTGTGTTTCAGACCGCTCCCGCAGTGAGAGTCGGATTAGCGGAAGCTCTGGGACTCCCGATTGACCGGTCAACGGGACAGATGGTAGCCGCCATTCGCGGCATGGGAGTGGACAGAGTACTGGATACCGATTTCACTGCCGACCTTACTATCATTGAAGAGGGGCACGAACTCATCAGCAGGCTGAAGAGTGCTCTTGTAGATGGTGACGAGAGTGTGGCTCTGCCGATGATGACGAGCTGTTCTCCAGGATGGATAAAGTTCATTGAACATAAGTATCCCGAACTGCTTTCGAATGTTTCAACATGCAAGAGTCCTCAGCAGATGTTCGGCGCTCTGGCAAAGACCTACCTTGCCGGCAAGGAAGGCATAGACCCCGCGAAAATAGTAAGTGTTTCCATCATGCCGTGTACCGCGAAAAAATTCGAGAAGGAACGTCCCGAAATGCGCGACAGCGGTTACAAGGATGTTGATTACGTTCTTACAACCCGCGAGCTTGCCAGAATGATCGATGAGGCGGGTATCGACTTCGAGAAAATAACAGAAGAGAAATTTGACAGGTGGATGGGTGATTCTACCGGAGCGGCAGTCATTTTCGGTGCCACCGGAGGAGTCATGGAAGCAGCTCTGAGAACAGCCTACGAAATAGTTTCAGGTCAGGAGATTCCATTTGACGGGTTGAACATTGAACCTGTCAGGGGAATGGAAGGAATCAAGGAAGCTGCAATAACCATGCCGGAGAGGATGGCCACCGGTTTTGAATTCCTGGCCGGGGTCACTCTGAAAGTAGCGGTTGCTCACGGACTTGCCAATGCAAAAATACTCATGGACAAGGTCCGGTCCGGTGAAGCGGATTACCATTTCATCGAGATCATGGCCTGTCCGGGCGGATGCCTTGGCGGCGGCGGTCAGCCCATTCCTACAAGTCCGGAGATAAGGCAGAAGAGAACTGAGTCCATTTACGCCGAGGACGCTGCGCTGCATTTCCGCAAGTCGCATGCGAATCCGGAAATCCAGCTGCTCTATGCGGAGTTCCTGAAGGAACCCCTTGGTCACAAATCCCATGAGCTTCTTCATACTCACTACATAAAGCGAGACTGACGGGGTCGGACGCCACTTGCGGCACTTAGGGGTCAGGTTTTAACCTGACCCTATACGAAGGGAGTCTCCTATGGCTGAAAGAATAAAATACTCCAGCAGAGCGTATGAAAAGGCCGGCCAGCCGCCTGGAACTCCTCTTTCCATCGGCAGAAGAAAAATGGAGGAGGTCAGGGTATCCTATATACATTACAACGAGAATCTGCACGAAGAAAAGGAGAACTCAACTCCTAAGGAGTGCGCCGATCTCTGCAGGTCCTCCGATGTTGTCTGGATAAATATTGACGGTATCCATGATGCCGGAACCATTGAAGAAATCGGGAAATACTTCAACATTCATTCTCTGACAGTCGAGGATATTGCAAATACCATGCAGAGGCCGAAGTTCGAGGATTTTGACGGCTATCTATTCATCGTGCTGAAGATGCTGAGCTATTCCGATATCAATACGGGCATGGAAACTGAACAGGTCTGTGTGATTCTTGGAGAAAACTACGTTATTACTTTCCAGGAGAAGCCGGGTGATGTTTTCGATACTGTAAGGGAGCAGATAAGGGGACGCAGGGGAAGGATCCGTAAAGCAGGGGCCGATTATCTCGCATATGCTCTTATTGATGCTGTGGTGGACAGCTACTTCCTGATACTCGAGACTATCGGAGATCAGATAGAGGAAGTTGAGGATCAGGTCCTTCTGGATCCGAATCCTGATACTGTATCAAAGATTCACAGATTCAAAAGAGCCATGCTCTTCATTCGTCGAACCGCCTGGCCGTTGAGGGAAGAAATCGCACTTCTGGAGAAGAGCGGATCGAACCTTGTCAGGAAACCGACTGTGGTTTTCCTCAGGAACCTGTACGATCATACCATACAGGTTATTGATACCGTGGAAACCTACAGGGACATCATATCCGGGATGCACGATATGTACCTTTCAAGCGTAAGTAACAGAATGAACCAGGTAATGAAGGTTCTTACCATCATAGCTACGATCTTCATTCCCCTGACTTTCATCTCCGGCGTCTACGGCATGAATTTCAGATATATGCCGGAGATTGAATGGAAATATGGCTATTTCGCGATACTTGGATTTATGCTGCTGATAGGAGTAGTAATGCTTTTATTTTTCAGAAAGAAGAAATGGATATAGCACCTGTCTTCTGCGGTAAGGACATCTTCACTTATTCACAATGTTCATATTCTATATCTCCGTGTTCCCGGTTCGATTATCCTGGTTTCGATGTTCTTCCCGTAGTTAATCCTGAGATTGAATGACTTTGATGTTTTTACAGTGATATCAATCGGATCTTCAATTGAATTCCTCCGATCGCAGACAATTTCAACGGGAAAATCACCGAATTGGATATTCCTGATTCCCATTTCCTGTGGAGAAAGCAGATTCCAGTGAATAGTATTTGCAGGAACATCCAGTGTAATACCGATATAATTTTCAATCAACTGGGTAATCGGACCGACAGCCGACCAGCCAACGAAATCAGGTTTTGCCGGGTTGCCTGGTTCTTCAGTTTCCGGAGAATAATTTTCCCAGACAGTGCCTGTATCCCTGAAGACCGCCGACATATTGTCCAGATGATTGCAGACAATTTCTCTTGCCAGCTGATGACGGTTATTGGCTGATAATCCCTTCACAATCATATGATTGGTGGGTGCCCATACACTACCCAGCCAGTAGTGACCGGTATCTATGTATTCCGGATGGTCGGCGGAGAGAGTCGGAACCCGGTGTTTCCGATTAAACGAATGCGGATCGTTAAGATGTGATACTAATTTTGCAACTTGATCATCATCAGTTATACGTGCCCAGAGAGGCCAGAACGATGCCACGGTTTTAACTTTCAGAAATGAATCATCTTTATCCAGATCCCAGTATATACCGTCTTCCTCACACCACATTGTTGAGTTTATAAGAAGTTTGAGTTCTTCGTAATGAGCTTTGAATTCCTGCTGGGTTTCTTCATCGCCTGCAACCATAGCCAATTCCATTGAATAGTAAGCAGCTAGAGCTTCAATGGCGTCGTAATCAATCCAGCTGTAGGGGGGATAAGGTTTATCAGCGATACTTCGTGGTGAGTTATCCATCCCGCTTCCCCATCCTGACCACCAGTAATGTCCGTTAAGATGACGGCGGTTCTGTCGTATCCAGTCAGAATACTTTTTCAGGATCGGCAGTATGGCTGGAATACGAGAGGCATCACCTGTATGGCAATAGTACTCATATTCAATCCATGAGAAAAGATTGTTTCGGGTGAACCAGCAGGTATCAGTGTCCTGGTCATCCGTTCCGTCTGATTTACGTATTACTCCGGCAATAGCGCCATCGGCATGCTGCTTGCGATAGAAATTATCCAGACTGACTATTTTCGGCAATGCTCCCTGGGAATATTTGGCCCAGGCAACAGAAAAGCATGTGTCCCATTGGAAAATACGTCTGTCAAATGCGGCATCGATGTATTGTTCAACGAATCCGTTCTCTGGTGTACCCTCTTCCGTTTTGTTCAAACCGATCTGCCAGCATTTCTGATACATCACAATCAGATCGGGCCGTGAAGGAATGAGAGGTTCAGGTACAATCTTCAATAACTTATCTGCTGGTCCTTGCTTCATGATTCCAATCCGCCGGGTTGATCCGACTCGAAGAAGTACAGTACAGGCAATGGTGTAAGATCAGGTTTCCTTGTGTTTGATGTAGAGCCCTAACATGTTGAACTCCTTTAGAGTTAATAGAGTTCAATCTCATAACTAGAAAGCCCATAAATAGACAGAGCATGGATTTCTCTGCAGTCTTCATTTAACAGGAACAATCAATCTAACACAGACTGAATTCATCCTGAATCAAATACCTGTATACTCCAGCAGGTATAAACTGGCTGCATAAGCCGGCATGCCAAGGTAATCCAGATTCAGTTCAGGGTAGCTCCTGCTGCTCGTATCACATTCAAAGCCTGCTATGTATTCTATTGAATAATCAATCATATA
>JAUXIK010000002.1 GCA_030620995.1 Candidatus Aegiribacteria sp. | reverse complement strand
CCCCCATCAAGGGGGCTTTTGCTTTTGTGTAGAAGTTCACGATTCGGACCTTTGATCGAAGATCATAATGGTGAGTTTACACTGAGCGAGCAAAGCGAGTCGAAGTGAATCCCTGCCCGCCAGCCATACAAGTAAATGCACCCTTCAATGGAGTATTAACTATTTCTATTCTTGCTCATTCTGCAACTACAAAGTAGAATAAAGATAGAATCATACATTACTAGGAGGTGATTGATATGAGAATTGTATTCATCAGTTCATGCTTCTTACTTCTTTCGGCAGTGAATGCTTCCGGGGATATTGTATATTGTTTTTCAGCACCAGGCGATAATGTAATAGGACTTGGAAGCAGCATTAATAGAGTATGGGCGATCGATGAAGGTACGCTGCAGATCTACGAACTGGACTACAATGGCAACATTCTTAACCAATTCCCGGTTATAGGAACTGCCACACCAACTGGCCTGGCCTGGGGGGATAGTGTTTTATATTATGCAGATGGGGGAACAGCTATTCTTCATGCTATGTCTCATGATGGTTTCTACCTTGGTTCCTACGATTTCTCCGATTCAGGGATATCATCTATCAGGGGACTCGGTTATAACAACAATATTGAACCGTACCTTCCTGAAGCACTCCTGATCACTGATGATGTCGCAGATGCTGCATATGCAGCCTATCCTCCCCTTGTCTTTGATCAAATGGAACTGATTGCCGATCTATCCGAGGCACCAGATATCTTTTATGATGCTGCGCTCTCGCTGGGTTACGGTTCGATTTGGATTGCATGTGGTGATCTCTACGATAATGTTCAGGCTTTCAACTTGGGCGGATTCAATTGGGGCTGGCATTTCTATGACATCAACAATGTTGTTGGAATTGCTGATTTCCTTGAAATGCCAACAGATGAATTTCTATGGTTGAGTGATCCTGATACAGATCTGATTTCACTTGTTTACTATGGTTTGGGTGTTGAAGAGGAATCTGGTTCCTTTTCCTACTTTCGACTCGAAGCCGTTCCAAATCCATTCTCGAGTACAGTAACCGTTTCGGTTCCAGGTTTAACATATGGTTCTCCAAATCTTCATATCTATGACCTTACAGGTAGAATGGTTGTGGAACTCGAGCCTGTCTTAGGCGGCGGTGATACAGCCTATAGCTGGAACGGGAGATCGACATCAGGTGCAGAGCTTCCTGATGGTATCTATTCTGCAAGATTATCTTCTGGTGATATCTCATCTGCAGTGATGTTGCTAAAACTGTAGAATAGTTCCAAATACTACTCGGCATTAATACCAAGCGCACAGGATTGTTCTTCAAACATTTAGCAGTTTCACTGGGTTTGCCTTCAGGATTAGCTGTTCGCAGAAACAATGGAATGTGCCTAACATTCGCAGATATGGTATGTTTATTTAGCTATTATGCATAACCAATCGCAGAAAGTGTTCCAACTCCCGGAAATCTGGCCAGCCAGTTTTGATGGTGAAGCCTTTGACGCCTCTATGACGTTGAAGGCCTTCGCTATTCTGGGGTTCGAATAACTCTCTTCCATAGAGTACTCCAAGCGCTTCGCTGACAGTAATCTGAAGCAAACATGATTTTAGATTACCACGGCTTGTGAATCGCGTTCAGAAAGCTATTTGTTGGCGTTTCTTTGATATCCAAGTATATTTCATTAGTGATAACTCTTTATAATAATTGTTTGACAGGGCATTTGCCCTAATTACACTTCTTGAGATTATCCAGCAATTCAGATCGATCATCCCAATTATTTAAATTGAAGATGTCGATTGTCGCAATAATTGCGACACTTCTTTTCCACGCGTCCGGCGGGTAGAGATTTGTAAAACCCCGGACCAGGAAAAACATGCGAAAACAAGTACGCTCTCGCGAGATAGGCTCGCGAAAAAACCATTCCATAACGCCACAGAAGTTCTCACTTCCAAAAGGCGTCTTTGGCATATTGATTCCAGAGATTCAACGGGCTTTAGCTTCGGAAGGCTATACTACTCCCACACCCATTCAGGAGCAGTGCATTCCGCACTTGCTAAACGGGCGGGACCTGTTGGGTACTGCCCAGACAGGCACCGGGAAAACTGCCGCCTTTGCTCTACCACTTCTACAACGGCTGAACAACAACTACCGCCGGCCCCAACAAAGAACTCCCCGTGCCCTCATTCTCACCCCAACGCGTGAACTCGCGGCGCAGATAGGAGAGAGCATCCATACTTATGGTCGCTTCTTAAAACTCCGACATGCTGTGATCTACGGTGGAGTGAAACAGTTTCAACAAGTTAAAGCCATGAATAACGGAATCGATATTCTCGTTGCTACGCCCGGCCGACTGCTTGATCTGATGCAACAGGGATTCATCCACCTGAATGAGGTGGAAGTTTTTATTCTGGATGAAGGAGATCGGATGCTTGACATGGGTTTCATTCCCGACATTAAGAGGGTGTTGTCTTATGTTCCAGATGATCGTCAGACCCTGTTATTTTCCGCTACTATGGCTCCTAAAATTGTGGGGCTGGCCAGAACCATGGTTCGCAATCCCATAAGGATTACCATCACACCAGATCAACCTGTTGTGGAGAACATTACCCAGAAGGTGCTCTTTGTCGGGAAAAAGAACAAGGATGCCCTCCTGTTATCTCTTCTGAGCGACCCATCAATATGTAAGGCTCTCATTTTCACTCAGATGAAGCATACCGCAAACAAAGTGGTTTCAAAGTTATCTGCAACTGGTGTTAAAAGTACTGCCATTCACGGCAACAAAAGCCAGGCTGGACGCATCAGGGCGTTGGATGGCTTCAAGCGGGGCCGTTTCCGAGTGCTTGTCGCTACAGACGTGGCAGCACGAGGATTGGATGTGGACGACATCACCCATGTAATCAATTACGATCTTCCCATGGAATCTGAAACATACATACACAGAATCGGACGCACTGCACGAGCGGGAGCGAACGGTGATGCTATTTCGTTCTGCAGCGCCGAGGATCGAGCCTACCTGCGGGAAATAGAACACTTGCTGGGCAAACAATTACCCACCGAGATGGAGCACGCCTATCATTGCCACGAAGCGTTCCATTCCAACTTGCCGGCTCCGAAGAATTTCGGTCGCGGTAATGGAAACAGAACGAAAATGAGCAAGGGTGCTCATTCTCGAAGTAGTGGATACAACCGTGGCAGGCGTTAAAGAAAACCGCTCAACACCAAAGGCAAAGTCTAACTCTTACCCATACGCCAAAACCATCATCGTGGTAATAAAATGCCTAAGTAACAGAAACATTCAATGATATCGTAGATTTATTGAGTTATTTCACATAACCAATTGCTGAAAGTGTTCCAACTCTCAGACAGCCCGCCAGCCAGTTTTGACGGTGAAGCCTTTGACGCCTCTATGACGTTGAAGGCCTTCGCTATTCTATGTGTTTAAGGCTACGATTAAGGATCGACTGAATATTCGATGCTGCAGTAAACGTAATCACCCGATGGATCTGCAACCATATCCTTCAAACCTTCCGGAATATTGATCTCATTGATTGTATTCAGGCTGGGCAGGTCAAGTACTATTATCTTATCGCCACTTAAGGTATTTCTGATTCCCAGGTAAAGGTTTTCCTTCACCGGAACATGGCATAAGTAGCTTACACCATAATTGATATTCACCGAATCCTGCAATGACAGTGTACTTCCATCCAGGGAGATTACACCACCTTCGGTATTTTCGGAGTCAAACCAGGAGACATAAACGGTATTCGAACTTGGATCGAGACATATCCCACTGACCATGTGATTAACGTTAAAAGAAGCAAGTTCATAACCAAGGTCAGGATCCACACGTTTGACCACCATTTCTTGGTTTATGTAAAGATCATTTCCAGTTTCAGAAAAAACAAGATTCGATGTCCAGTAATCAAGTGTATTTACTACCTCACATTGAGCAACATCGATTACATAAATCCCCGTAAAGCCAGGTGCTTGGTAGAAAGATGCGTAAAGCAGATCAGTTCCAGGTCTGTATGTAATTCTGCCAACGCCCATAATATCAGAATAAACGGAATCTCCGGTTGTAAGTGATGGTACATCAATAATGAATATCTTGTCATAATAATTGGCATAGAGTTCATTTCCCTGATCATTCAGGCACAGATCGATGCAATGATCGTATGCTCCTAAACTCAGACTTCCGCTCACCGAACGTGTAAGACAGTTTACCTGTATTATATCGTCCTCCGAATACTGAACAACGTACAGGTAACTGCCATCGGGGGAAATGCACATCCTTGTGATTCCGGCATCAATATCGATTTCATCAGATATGACTCCGGTGCTGGTATCGATAATAGATATCTTTGAATACTCGTTGTAGGATGGTCCGATCGAATCTGAGCATGCCAGCACGAAGATAAATAGTGAAATCAGTGCAATTCGTAACATTACGTCTCCAGTTTATCAAGATCAATGAGCTTAAAGATTGTATTCACAGTTAGTATTATTCTATATGACTAAATTATTGTAAACAGGTTCGATCAGCTGTAACCATTCGCTGAAAGAGTTCCAACTCTCAGACAGACGGTCAGCCATAAAGGGAATGCCCCCTTCGTGAGTGCTTTTTCTTTATACTGAAGTTGCTGATTCAGATCTTTTGTCAAAGACCATAATTGCGAATAAAGAGAAACAAGTATTCCATTTTTACAACTATACTTGAAAATCAGTAAGTCAAGTCCGTATTTTCAAGGATTTTGCAGATATGATTAAGAGATCGGATCTGCTCAAGTCACTGAGTAGTTGTATAACTGAAAATCCTGCTGATCGTTCAGGGCTTGCGAATCCTTTAACAGCTCTCGGTGAATTGAGCGGTCTCGTGATTCTGGACTATGGTCGCTCGCGGTGGAGAGAGATGCTTGCTTCTGGTCCACTCATGGCGATGCGGAGTTTGACCGGCCAAGTGTTATCATATATGATAATAGCATGAAGAATGAACTGTCCATTTCGGAGAAACTCAGGAAGCGCAGGCTGGAGCGTGGTCTTTCCCTTACGGAACTCGCCAGGCTTGCCGATACCTCGCCTGCTACGTTATCAAGATACGAGAACGGCTGGACCAGGTTCGAAGTATCAACCCTCAGAAAACTGGCTATGGCCCTGGGCTGCAGACTGTCAATAGAATTCGTTCCCTCTGAAGTATCCAATAAAGCGGATATTCGTGAATCCGAGCTTATTGACGAACTCAAGCGGCTATTCTGGGACAGCGACTTCAACTCCGGGATACTGGATAAGTATCCTGTCTGGACAGTGGAAAGAGTGCTGGAATCAGGTCAATTGAAAGATGTTCATTCACTTCAGATACTCATGGGTCGCGATCTGTTTCTCGAATCCGTTCTGAAAATTACCAGGCTGTCCCCGAAAACAATGGTATTCTGGAACAACATTCTGAAGAAAGAAGGTATGCCATGCATGAAAAAGTCCTCCCGGAAAACAGCCTGGAACTTCTGAAGGAAATTGAATCCGGGCCGTCGTCGATTTTAGAGAACTGGATACTGGCCGGGGGAACGGGTCTGGCCTTGCAGACAGGTCACAGGATTTCAAACGATTTTGACTTTTTCAGAACTGATCTCCGGGACGCGAGAGAACTGCATGAGAAACTCAAGTGCTACGGTAAGTATGAAACATTGCAGGAAGCTTCGCATACCCTGACTGTACTCCTTCAAGGTACGAAGGTGTCATTCTTCAGAGCGCATTCCCCCTTCATCTTCAAGGGAATCGCATACCGCAGCTTCAGGATTGCGGACATCCGTGAGATCGCATTGATGAAACTCATTGCAATTTCCAACCGAGGAAGCCGCAAGGACTTTATCGATCTCTATATCATTCTTCGCGGAGAAACTACACTGCAGGAATATTTCCGGCTTCTTCCGGAGAAGTACAGCACATCAAGAATTAACACATACAGTATTCTCAAAAGCCTTACATACTTTGAAGATGCGGAAAAAGAGCCCATGCCCCGGATGCTTGTGCCATTCATCTGGGAAGACTGCAAAGCCTTTTTCGTCCGTTCCGCGCATTCAATTGTACTGCTCTGACATCTTCGAATTTCAGTTACTTTTCTTCATGCTTTTCATTCAAGAGAACAGAAATTGCCGTTGAAAGCGCTATGGCTTCTTCAGTTGAGAAGCAACGAATACGAATGTCCAGCCGTTCATGATAAGTTCAATTGAGATTAGCAGACCGATGACAAGTAAGCCCGAGAACGGCCAGTTCGAGATAATGATAATTCCTAGAATGACGGATATTGCACCGTTGATGATAGTCCATAACCTGTTCTTGAAACTGTGCTTCTGAAATGCCATGCATATACGAAGGGTACCCACAAAAATAAACATACACGCAAGCATCAGGGTAAGGAACATCTCGGATTTCACCGGATTCACCACAATAATGATCCCTGCCAGCAGGTAGATAAAGGAGGATATGATAAGGTATATGCGGCCTTTCCAGGCTTTGATTGTGAAAGTGTGAATGAACTGAATACATCCGCCTACTATGAGCAGAACACCGAATAGCCCGGTAATAGTTAGACCAAGAGTAGCGGATATGCCTAATCCGATGATCCCGAGAATTACAAAGGCTATGCCGATGCCCATGAGCCAACCTTTGTTATCATACAGTATCTTCTGCATTTTCTGGAATTCAGGATGTACTTCCTGTGCTATTTCCTTCATGATGCTTCTTCCTTTCAATGCAAAATGTTAATCGAAACTGTATCTTGATTAATCGGGAGTATTGTCATGAAATACCTTCGATAATCCTGTTTCCAGCAGTATTTAATCCAGGAACGACAATAACAAAATCCTCCTGCCACTGTCAAATCCCTGAGCTGTTACGGCAATTCCTCCCGACAATCCTGTGCATACCGGTCTCCGGAAAGTGTAATCAGACTTAATTCCAGACATAAAGATGCAGATCATGGTTACAGCTGAGATCCGCGGCCAGGATGCGGTTGTCACGCGGGGAACCGCAAATGTACTGTCAGGGCGGTTCTTGCTTTGGGGTTTTCCTCAGTCTCCGAGAAGTCCGTTCCGAAGCCCTCTGTTCGGAGGATTGTCTCCAAGCCAGATGGAGAAGAAAGCACTTGCAAAGTCTGCCCCTTCGATCACACCCTTGAAATCACCTAGCACAGACACTTCGAGCCCTGTGCCTGGAATGTAGGTAAATACCATTCTCTCGCCATCATCTATGTCACTCATCCATGAGTTCAGCATTTCAATGCGATCCTGATATTCCAACAGGTTGTCGCCTGTGTTCTTTACGAAGCCTTCCGTCCATGCGTCAGTAATGTCTCCTCCACCGACATCGCGAACGAATTGAAGAATGAGTCGTTTGGTCTCTTCCGATTGACAGATGGCATACCCGTCACTGGAGGGGTTTTCCAGATAGAGAGCTGCTACGTATACGTTAACCTTGAATATGGTTGCTTCACGCGTTCCCAGACCGTTCAGTACCAGGTCAATTCCCTCTACAGTAATTTGATCGGGATACTCGACCCCATCACGTTCCATAGCCATTACAGCTGTAGCTGCAAATACCAGCACACTCATCATAAGGACTGCTTTCATAGCACTCTTCATAACCCCTCCGATTTTTCCTGAATACAGATACCCGTCGTGGAATTCGACTGGTTTATGTGGCAGCGAAACAGTACTTTTCTTCCCTGAACAATCTCAGGCATGCATCAACAACCTTGGCATCGTAAAGTTTGCCTCTGTTTTGCTTGATCTCCTTAATAGCTTCTTCAATACCACGGGAGCTTCTGTAGGGACGATGAGAGCACATTGCTTCCACCACATCCACAACTCCGAGGATCCGTGCCTCCATACAGATTTCATCTCCCTTAAGATTGTTTGGATAGCCTGAGCCATCCATTCTTTCCTGGTGCTGCAGAACGATTTCTCCCACAGGCCAGGGGAAACTGATGGTTTTCAGGATTTCCTGTCCTGCCTGAGGATGAGTCTTGATCAGTTCATATTCTATGTCTGTCAGAATCGTAGGTTTACTGAGAATCTCAGCCGGGATTTTAATTTTGCCTATGTCATGAAGAAGACTGGCGACACGCAAGCCCTCTATCAGATCCTCGGGAAGACCCATTTCCTCCGCAACTGCACAGGCAATTACTGCCACTTCCCTCTGATGACCTGCCGTGTAGGGGTCTCTTGTTTCAACAGCGGAAGAAAGCGCGTCGACTGTTCCCTTAAGAGTTTTATGCAGTTCATTCAGATTACTTTGTATACTGTCTTCAACCTGTTTTCTGCTGGTAATATCCCAGAAGACTACCTGCGACGCCGGTTCACCCTGGTACGTTATCGGTATCGCTGTTACTTCAACATCAACCGATTTGCCGTCGAGTCGAAGAAACTTTTCCTCTATAGGTTTTGAAAATTTACCATCAACCTGACACTGTTTTATACGTTCAAGGACAATTTCCCTGTAATCGGGATGGACAAAATTAAAAACCTGTTTACCGAGGGCATCTTCGGGAGAGGAAGCGGCTACGAGATCAAGGCTTGCCTTGTTGACATAGACGATTTTACCCTTTACATGAACAACAATCGCGGCAGGATTGTGGTCAAGAAGGCGGCGGTAGCGCTCCTCCGATTCCCTGAGAGCTTCCTGGATAATTTTGCGTTCAGTAATATCTTCAAGAACTCCATCAAAATATCTGATTTTGTTATTCTCATCCCTTACTGCCTTGGCCGAGAGTGAGCCCCAGAAGCTCGAACCATCTTTCCGCTTGAACTGAACTTCATATCCGGAAACTGAACCTTCACGGCTGATACTGGTTATGAATGTATTTCGATCCTTCTTGTTATGATAACATTCAGATACCCTGGTCTTGATCATATTGTCAGAGTTTTCATAACCGAACATTTTTACAAGTACAGTATTTACAGAAAGATACGTCCCACCTTTCGAACCGATGGTTGATCGGAACACTCCAATAGGAACATTGTTAAGAAGGGTACGGTAGCGCTTTTCAGATTCCTTTAACGCTCGCTCTGATCTTTTCTCTTCTGTGATATTCCTGCCGAAGCTGAGCGTTCCGGTAATCTCACCATCGGTATATATTGGAAGTGTCTGAACCATAAGTTCAACTATACCTTTTGCAACCAGTATTCTGACTTCATATTCGTTGGTATTCCCGCTTAGAGTATCAATAAAGACATTTCTCACTTTTTCCAGATCATCCGGATGAATCGCCGGTGTGTATTGCCTGCCTTTCCAATCATCGCTTTTCAGCGAAGATATTTTCTCTGCGCATTTGTTGAAAAAAACAAAATTCCCTTCTCTGTCCAGCTGCCAGATCATTTCTGTTGCGTTCTCAACAACAGTTCTGTATTTCAGTTCCGATTTCCTGATTTCCTCTTCCGCCCTTTTTCTCTCTGTGATATCCTGAACAAGTGAAAAGAATTCTGATACTGATCCATCCTGCTTTCTTGAGGATTTCGAAGAGATACTGACACGAATAGTGCTGCCGTCTTTGTGTATCAGGCGTTTTTCGAGTGTATAGCCATTAATCTCGCCTGCGAACACTCTTTTCAGGGATTTACTATTGAGTTCCTGATCCTCGGGATGGGTCAGATCCGACCAGTTTTTCTTCAGAAGTTCTTCTTTTGAGTAACCGAGCATTTTGCAGAGATAATTATTGACTTCAACGAAATCTTTTTCCGGTGTGGTAATTGTCATACCGATCAGTCCGAGTTCAAAGTAACTGTTGAAGATATCCTTGTTCACCAGCTGACCCCCTCAGCTCTGAAACCGCGCATGCACAAAAATATTAAATCGTAATTTCAATCATTACAGTAAAATTAGTATTAATATTCTTCTTATAGGAATATTCTGTTGTTTCTGACATAAAACAGTCAGAAGTTATTTATACGCTACTATATAGAGATGGTTACCGCAAGACCCCATCTTATCATACTACAACTTGAACTGTATAGAACCAGGTTAGTACAGGTCGTAGCGAACCAGACGTCCGTCAAGCCTGCCATTTCTAAGAGGTATTTTTGAGGCTGCTCTCAGGCCGATCTTTTTCAGAAGATCCCGTTTTCCAAAGTAGATGTAAGCAATCGAACCTTTGCATTTCTGTTTTAGAAAATCACCGAATTCCTTCATAAAAACACCCATGTTCTCATTCTTCTGAAGGCGTAATCCATACGGAGGATTTGTAATTATGGTTGAGTCTGAAACATCACTCAGATCCTGGTATCGCGATGTTTTTAATTCAATCCTGTTTCCCGAGGGAAGCATACAGCAGTTGCCTGAAGCGACCTTTACTGTTTCATGGGAGATGTCGCTGCCAAGGATGAGCCCTTCCGGAAGCGTCCGTATTGAGGAGTTCGTATCTCGCCGGATTTGCTTCCATTGCTCCTTATTGAATTCCGGCATGCATTCGAATCCGAATCTGCTGCGGAGATAGCCGGAGGGTATGCGGCAGTAATTCATCAAGGCCTCACAGAGCAAAGTTCCGGAGCCGCACATCGGATCGATCAGTTTCGTGGACCCATCCCAGCCTGAAAGGTGTACGACTGCAGCCGCAAGAGTTTCCTGCATTGGCGCTTCGACTGACTTTTTCCGGTATCCCCGTCGATGAAGAGAGCCTCCGGAAGTATCAAGGCGGATGGATGCCCTGTTGCGATGGATACGGAGCCCCAGCCAGACGTCCGGAGATTTTGTATCAACGTCAGGACGGCGGCCTTCCCTTTCCATGAACCAGTCGGCAATCGCATCTTTGAGCTTGAGCGCGGCATACTGGGAGTGTTTGATGTTGGAGTCGGATACATTGGCGAATATGGCAAAAGTCTTCTCCGGCGACAGAATCTGTGACCAGTCCATGGATGATGCTGTTTTATAGAGATATCTGTCACTGTGACAATCAAATGTGAGCAGAGGCGCAAGGATTCGTGTAAAGAATCTTGATTGGTAATTAATCCTGTAGAGTGTTTCCATATCTGCTCCGAAGAACATCCCTCGGTATGCCTGTTTAGGGTCGTCTGCCCCGAAAGAGACCAGTTCTTCCCTGCCCAGTTCCTCCATGCCGTCAGCAATGAGCCCGAAGAAACGTCCGGTTTTTTGATACTCGAACAGAATTCACCTCCTTGAACAAAAATGAAATGACATCCGGATAAATACCGGCAACCGGTAATATTATGAAATTCAATCCTATGAGGACTGTTCTTGACCAAAAGTCAGTAAATCAGTAATACTGGAGTTTGAATCAAATGCTTGGAGGTGCAGAATGATTATGGTTGTGTTTTCTCTTTGGAGTACTGCCTTTGGAAATGGAGAACTCATCCCGGCTCTGTATACTGCTGACGGGGAAGACATCTCTCCTCCGCTGGAATGGAAATGTGATTTCGATGTTGAGACATTCGCACTCATATGCGAAGATCCCGATGCACCGGCCGGCAACTGGATTCACTGGGTGATTTACAATATACCGGGGGATCTCAGAGAACTGGATGAAGGAATTCCTGCAGACCCGGAACTCGAGAATGGGACCATACAGGGAAGCAACAGCTGGGGAAACATCGGGTACAGAGGTCCCGCTCCTCCTTCAGGCAAACACAGGTATCTCTTCACACTATACGCTCTGGAAGGACATCTTCACCTGGCGCCTGGAGCAACTGCGGAAGAACTGAGAGAAGCCATTGAGGGCAACATTATACAGCAAGTCGAATTCATGGGGGAATACTCGAGGCAGTAACGCTGTTACTGCTAATCGTCACTTATCGGTTCAACTACCTCTACATTCCAGAAAGAGGGCAGAGTTTCACTGACGAGACCTTCATCCATTTTCTCGACCCGTTCCAGTGGAACTCCATGAATATTCCGGGAATGAGCCAGATCAGAATCACATTTAATATGCACAACTTTTACATCATGTCTGTAAGCTTTTGCCAGGTTGTAATAGGGTGAAATTTCCCAGGCTCTGATTGCGGTGTTGTCAACAACAATTACTAGAGATTCATTCTCTGCCATATTTTCGTGAGATGTCAGGATTTCAGTAAAGCCTTTCAGACAGGATTCATGCGCCTCAGAAATGAATAAGCTGTCGAACCTGTAAATTCCTTCTTCATCAAGGAAATAGTTATCAGCTGAACATATGAGCGCATCAGGGAGATTGTTCCGAATCCATGTGGTCTTCCCCGCACCGGGAAGCCCTCGCATTATGAATACTTTTGCCAACGCAGACTTCTTTCCGGAATTGAGCTGATTTTGAATCCGTGTTCTTGTCAGTCTTCTATTTCGTTCAAAATTTTAAGGAACTTATCATAATGCAGAGCCTGCCAGCTCTCCGCTTCCAGCGCTCCTTCGGCTCTGGAAATCAGGGAAACCTTATGAGCTGTCTCCACGTCCGGAGCTTCGTAGATATCCATGAAGTCATAGGGTCCCAGTATGGCGTAGTGCGCAATCCACTTGATGCCAGGGCAGGCTTCCCTGACCTTGTTCAGCCAGGTCTTTCCCATTCTTTTTCTGTTTTCAGCGTCGTGCAGACTGCTTGGATGATGTCGAGTCATCAATACGAAAGTAGGCATTTTATCACCTCCAGTTAACCTCTGTATTGATTGTGTTACAAAAGAGAGCCAATGGCAAGAGGTCATCATGCTCCAAATATGTAGTACAACACTGAAAGTACCGAAAGTACCCATATACCCGATGGTATCTCGCGATATTTTCCCGTTACTGTTTTCATAAGCGGATATACTACAAATCCTGCAGTCATTCCGACTCCAAGATTATAGGTAAAACTCATAAGAACAATTACCAGAAAAGCGGGGGCCAGTTCTGTCATATCATCGAAATTCAGATCCAGAATCGGTTTGAGCATCAGCATTCCCACTACAATCAATACCGGACCGAACGCACAGGCGGGAGCTGAAGTAAGAATCGGTGTGAAGAACAGGGCCGCAAGAAACAGCAGTGCGGTAACTACGGCTGTAAAACCCGATTTTCCGCCTTCCTCGATTCCTGTAGCTGATTCAATGTATGTACTTGTAGTAGTGGTACCCAGAACAGTTGCAACCATGGAAGGACCCTGAGGAATTCCGGCGGCTTTCAGTATAGCCGGATTCACTATAATTATGTAGGCTATTGTAAGAAAGGTTGTAAAACCGGCTAGTGTCTCCGTTTTCCATGTAGTACCCAGCTCATCGAATTTGAAGAATTTCCGAAACGTCATTTTACCCTCCCGTATATCAGCATGCGAGTGTCTTATGCGCCGTTGCAGTAGTAACTCTGGTGAGATATGCGGATCTAAATCTTTGCTGAATGGAAAGAGTGAAAACATTCAGGTTGCGTTAGATGACAACCTCACATAGATTATTTTAAGGCATTTATAATTTTGAAGGAGTAATTATGACGGTTATGGACAAATCTTTTCAGGCGCCCTGGGGCACTCTTCTTAAAGTACTTACTCTCCTTGTCATTGTTGTACTCATAGGAGTGCCGGGCTGGCTTCTTCTGTCAAAAGACTGTACAGTAATAGAAGTGGTTCTATACTGTGGAATCCCGATTATCATTCTTTTCATCGCGCTGCTTTTCACTGTTAAAGGATATGTGATCAGAGGCAATGTTCTCGGAGTAAGGAGACTTCTCTGGGAAACGGAGATTGATCTTTCCTCTCTTGTGTCTGTCAATCGTGATTCAAAAGCCATGACCGGTTCAATCAGAACTCTGGGTAACGGAGGACTTTTCAGCTTCTCCGGAAAGTATAGAAGCGGGAAACTTGGTCCTTTCCGGGCCTTTGTCACTGATTTCAGAAACTGCGTGGTTCTGAAACTTGCTGAACAGGTTATTGTTGTCTCACCTGATAATCCTGAAATGTTCGTGGAAATTCTGAGTAACATACAGAGCGCTTCACGCTGAACCGCCTGCGGAATGTCTGGAGTTGAATAACATGAAAATAGAACATCCAGCCTGTGCAAGATGCCCCTATACTTCTGATGAACGTCTGTGCTCAACACCCCTGGGAAAAGGCTTGCCATCCTGTCCGACTCCTGACACCTTCCTTCTTGAAAAAGCACAGATCGAATTCGAAAATCAGTCTATCAGGGAATTCGCCAGGCAGGCATCAATTCAGGAGGGCGAAGGTTACCGGAATAAAAGTCCGCGGAATACCTGTCCTGAACCCTGTAAACCGCGGCTCCTTGAGATAGTTGAATTCGCGGGAAAAATGAGTTTCGAAAAGCTGGGACTTGCATTCTGCACGGGTCTTTCCAGGGAAGCAAAAATCGTGGAGGGGTTTTTATCAGAGAAGGGTTTTGAGGTCGTATCCGTCATTTGTAAAGCAGGAAGAATACTAAAAGAGGATATCGGTGTTAAGGACAGCGAAAAGATCATACCCGGAACAGATGAATCAATGTGCAATCCTGTATTTCAGGCTATGGTACTCAATAAAGCTGAAACGGAATTCAATATTATGATGGGTTTGTGCGTTGGACATGATTCCCTGTTTCTGAAATACTCGGATGCTCTCTGTACTGTCCTTGCCGCAAAGGATCGTATGTCAGCACACAATCCTCTCGCAGCGGTCTATACTCTGGAAAGCTATTATCGATATCTGAAGGAAGATTAAACCTGGTAAAATGTGCAGGCCAACCCGGCCGAGTCTGCTATATCAAGCAGTTCCTGACGGTGTTTTTCAACAACATCCGAATCGATCTCCGAGTATCTCACTGTCAATTTGTTTCCATCAGTACGAACGCGAAGCCTTCCCTGCGCTGATGGTCGAAGCGGAGCTTCCATCTTTTCTACAAGTTCAACAAGTTCCACAGTAATCGGGTGCCCCTCAACAATCCTTGTAGCAAGGCATGAATCTGATGGTATTACTGTTCCGCAGACCGCAACAGCCATTCTGCCGATGTCCGCCTTTCCAATTCCGGTTTCAAGGAACGGATGAAGAATCCCGTATTCCCCGGCAGCCGTCAGACCGGGTCTGCACTCTTCAAGATCATCAGTATTCGTGCCGTCCATTACCGCAGTGTATCCAAGAGATCGAGCTTTTTTCTGAAGTTTTCCGTAAACTTCCCGCTTACAGATACAGCAGCGTTCAGGGGTGTTGTTTACGAAAGCGGGATTATTCATAAGATTTACATTCACAAAAATCGATTCGATTCCGATTTCAGATGTAACTCTTTGAATAGAATCTCTGTAGAATCCCGCAAGAAAAGGTGAAGCCGCAGTCAACGAGATAACCTTCTCCGGACCAAGGGCATCGGCTGCAGCTCTCAGAAGAACTTCGCTGTCAGTACCACCGGAGAAGAGGATCGCACAGCGAGGTGTGTCAAGCAGAAATTTCTTCAGCGAACCCGGTACGACCATGATTGCTCCTCTGGCTTAGACTGTGTCCTGCCGCTTATAATATGGTGAATATACGTATGAATAATGTCCTTGATAAATTTGGTGGCCAATGAAAATTGCTGTTTTCGATCCTTTCTGCGGTGCTTCCGGGAATATGATTCTCGGCGCTCTTATCGATGCCGGAGCAGATCAGTCAAGTTTGAATAAAATGCTTTCAAAGCTTAACTTGAATGGCTGGAAAATCACCACGGAAACAGTTTCAAAAAAAAGCCTCAGAGGGACTTATGTCGAGGTGCAGGTTCCACCTGAGACCGAATCAAGAAGGCTTCGAGATATAGAAAAACTAATCAGGACCGCTAATTTGCCTCAATCGGTTGTCGAGAAAAGCCTTGAATCGTTTCAGAAGCTTGCTGAAGCGGAAGCGGAAGCTCATGGGATATCTGTTAACGAAGTTCATTTTCACGAAACAGGCGCGATGGATGCCATAATTGATATTGTGGGAAGCTTCTGCTGCTTCCATCTGCTTGGAATTGACAGGGTTTTCTCTTCTCCCATTGCGACTGGAACAGGCACTGTAACCTGCGCACACGGTGTTCTGCCCGTTCCGTCTCCGGCAACGCTATCTCTTCTCAAAGGAATTCCCACTTATCCTTCCGGTATAAGATCCGAACTGACTACCCCCACCGGCGCAACCATACTTGTCACCGCAGTTGAATCATGGAATACTCCCCCCCCTATGATTCCGGTCAGCTCTGGAATGGGTGCCGGCAAATTCGATCTGGAGAGACCCAACCTGCTTCGCGTTACTATCGGAACTCCGGCGGAAAGTATCGGATGTAATCATGATAACTGTATCGAATTAAGAACAATCCTGGACGATATGGATATGAGAATCTGGCCGGACACTTCTGATCTTATTCTCGAATCCGGAGCTTTTGACTGCTATTCGGCAATGTGCATCGGCAGAAAAGGCAGACCCGCGATCGAGGTAACTGTTCTTTGTCCCACTTCGATGAAGGATAACGTCATTGAATGCATTTTTCGCAATACAACAACTCTGGGGATAAGGATTCGGGAAACTGAAAGAGCTGTCCTTGAGAGGGATTTCTTTGATGTACCGACAGAGTTCGGTACGATTCCTGTTAAAACATGCATCTTAAAAGGTGAAGTAATACATATGGAGCCCGAATATGAAGATTGCGCAAAAGCGTCAGGAATTCATAATGTTCCTGTGCAGACTGTTATAACCGCGGCAAGAATAGCGGCTGATCAGTTGAAAAGGGGAAGATGATCTTTTTGGAAGACTATTCAAAAGACCTCCCGATGACATCTCTGGGCAGGAAGAAACTGCGGTCAACAATACTGTTCTTTCTGGCACTTGTAGCAACGGCTTTCTTGATCAGTTTCCTCTTTTCTCTCAGTCCGGAACCCCCCAGTGAGAGTATTCTTTCAGACGTTGATGATTTCCCGCGGGAGCACGTCTGGTTCAACAGCAGTGAACCTCTGAGTATTTACAACCAGCTCAGAAGACATGTAATCGTTATTTTCTTCTGCAGGATGTCTACTCTTTCAGACGTTCAGTATTTCACAATGCTTCAGGAAATTCAAACAGAATTTGAAGAACAGCCACTTGTTGTAGTGATTGCATTGGAAACATCCGAAACCTCTATCAAAGAACTGGAAGACATCGTTATTGACTGGGGCATTGATTTTCCTGTGATAGTTGATAACAGAGGAATTGTATCCAACCGGTTCAATGTCAGCTCATATCCTTCTTTGCTGGTTCTTGACTCTCAGGCAAGGGTCTCCGCCAGATTCTACACCGGATGGGAACAGGCCGATCTGAAAGGTATTGTTGAGGACCTTCTTCGTCTGGAGGGAGCCATGCGATCCTCTCCGGGTCCGATTTTCAGGCCGGATGGAGAATCATTTATCCCCAATTCACTTCGGGTAGAATCCTGACCGGTTTGAATCTCTCAGGCAATCTTTCGCGGGAGAGTATAATCCGATTCCTTGAGGGCAGGGGATCGGATTCTGAGCTTTTTGAGGCGGCGAGAGGTACTCTTCTGAAATCAGCAGGTTCCGGTGTTTTTCTCAGGGGAATTATTGAACTGTCAAATAGTTGCAGGAAGAACTGCTTCTACTGCGGACTCAGAAGAGATAATAAGACCTTCTCACGATATACGATTCCCTTTGATGAAGTTATCTGTGTATTTGAATCAGGATACGCAAAGGGGCTCCGTTCTTTTCTGCTTCAATCCGGAGAACTACTGGTAGATGAACATATTGACCATGTAGAAAGGCTCCTTCGCTGGATTTCTACAAACCTTGAAGGAGTCAGTATGGTCCTTTCAATGGGAGAGCTTCCAATCGGGATTCTGGAAAGATTAAAAAAGGCCGGCGCTCACAGGTATCTTTTGAGAATTGAGGCCTCTACGCAGGAATTATATGAAATGTTTCATCCTGGCGATGGTCTTCATGAATACGATGACCGGTTGCGTTCTCTTCAGACGATCAGAGCATCAGGCTGGCAGACCGGAACAGGTGTCCTTATCGGCCTGCCGGGACAAACCGCTGAGAATCTGGCCGATGATCTGCTGTTCATGAAAGAAATGGATATTGATATGTGCGGTATGGGGCCCTATCTTGAGCATGAACAGACACCTCTCTGGAACAGGCGCAGTGAACTCGGCCAATGGGAGGAAAGGGAAATTCTGACACTGCGGATGATCTCGCTGCTGAGAATACTGCTTCCAACAATAAATATCGCTGCCACTACAGCTCTGCAGACTCTTGACCCTGAAGGTCTTGAAAAGGGTCTCATGGCAGGAGCGAATGTTGTGATGCCGAATCTCACTCCAATAAAGTACAGAAAGGATTACAATCTTTACCAGGGTAAAGTGCATGTGGAGGATACTCTGGATGAAGTTCTGAAAATACTGGAGAATCGCTGTGGCGAGATTGGAAGAGATGTTAAGCTCGGAAGTCCTGGAGATCCGCTTCATTTTACGAATAGAATGAAAGAACAGGCAGGTGGTTGGACTGAATAATCAGGAAATGCATGAGCTTCTGGAATTATTGAAAAAGGCTGGTGTTTCCCCTGAGGAAGCTCTCGATATGCTGAATTCACAGCTTACATCTCAACTTGGATTCGCAAGAGTGGATACGGGTAGAGGGGCAAGAGCTGTTCTTCCTGAAATAGTACTTGCTTCAGGAAAGAATTTCGAAGAAGTGAGAACTGTGACTGATAATCTCTTCAGCAGGATCGGTCTTGCAATTGTATCCAGAGTTGAAGCTGAACTTGGTGAATATCTTCGGAAAGCTTTCCCCGATGGTTCCTATCACGAGAGAGCACGTATTTTCACTCTCGGAAGTGACGAAGCTGAACACAGGGAAAACGAAGGTTCCGTTGCTGTTATCTCCGCGGGAACCTCAGACCTTCATGCAGCCGAGGAATCAGCTGTAATTCTGGAGATAATGAATGTCGATATAAATCGATTCTATGATATCGGAGTAGCGGGAATACACAGACTGGGACATATTCTTCCTCAATTAAAAAGAAGTTCCATCTGTATCGTCTGCGCTGGAATGGATGCCGCTCTGCCGACTGTCATCGGAGGTTTGTTCAGAGGGCCTGTAGTTGCAGTGCCGACATCTACAGGATATGGTACCGCATTCAAGGGAGTTACCGCACTTCTTTCGATGCTTAATTCATGCAGTCCGGGAATATGCGTAATGAATATCGATAACGGACTTGGTGCGGCGGCAGCCGCGCTGAGAATACTGAGAGGAAATTGTTAGCATGTATCTTGTAACCGGAGGAGCCGGATTCATCGGCAGTAATATCGCAAGGCAAGCACTTTCAACAGGAGAGAAAGTCAGAATTCTGGACAATTTCTCAACCGGCCACTGGGCCAACCTGTCTGATATCAGAAATGATATCGAAGTAATAGAAGGTGATCTCCGCAGCTATCATATTGTAAGAAACGCTATGGAAGACGTGGAAGTTGTCTTTCATCAGGGAGCACTTCCCAGTGTTCCCCGTTCAATATCTGACCCGATAACAACAAACGAGGTAAATGTTCAGGGTACGCTGAATATTCTTCATGCAGCGCTGGATGCCGGTTGCAGACGGGTTCTTTTTGCGTCTTCCTCTTCTATTTACGGAGATGCCCCTGAGCAGGTCAAAAACGAGGATCTTCATGTAAAACCCCTTTCTCCCTATGCCGTCAGCAAACTTGCCGGAGAAAAATATATGCAGGTTTTCCATCATATCTACGGACTGGAAACCGTTGCTCTCCGGTACTTCAATGTCTTCGGTCCCTACCAGGATCCCGACAGTCCCTACTCCGCTGTTATTCCGCTGTTCATCAGAGCCTTCAATGAGAGAAGAAGACCCGTGATAAACGGAAACGGCGAGCAGTCAAGAGATTTTACATACATTGCGAATGTAGTCCATGCCAATCTTCTTGCCGCACATGCTCCGGACGCTCCGGGAAGAATGCTGAACATAGCATGCGGAGACAGTATTACAGTAAACAGACTGGCTTCCGAAATAGCCCGTTTAACGGACAGGGAAGATATTATCCCTCTTCACGGCCCTGATCGTCCCGGGGATGTAAAACACAGCAGAGCTGATATATCTCTCGCCAAAAAACTGTTGGGATACGAACCTGTTGTTACTTTTGAAGAGGGGTTGGAAAACACCGTATCTTTCATGCTGGAAAACTTGAAGTAATCTGCAGGAAGTCCCGACGGGAGTAACAGGATGGTTCAGGCGCAAAGGCTCAGGCAGCTTCTTCACGAGCGGATAGTTTTTCTCGATGGAGCAGTCGGAACGGAACTGATCAATCGCGGAATGCCGCAAGGTGTATCAACCGAGGAGTGGGCTGCCGCGCATCCTGATATTCTCAGGTCGATTCACCGGGAGTATGCCGATGCTCTTGCTGATATCGTGCTCACATGCACTTTCGGAGCAACTGCGGCAAAGCTTGGAGCCGAAAATGTCCAGCGATTGAACACTCTGCTGGCGAAACTGACTATGGATGAAGTCGGAGACAGAGTACTGGTCGGCGCCAGCATTGGGCCCACTGGAAATATGATTCATCCATCCGGAAGCATGACCTGGAAGGATGCCTATACTCTCTTCAGTGATCAGGCTGAGGCTCTGGTCAAAGCCGGCATTGATATATTTTTCCTTGAGACTTTCTCTGACCCGAGGGAACTTAAAGCAGCGGTTCTTGCCGTAAAAGACGCTGATCCGGACGCATTCATATCAGCCCAGATGACCTTTGGATCCGGAGGCCTGTCTCTTTCAGGAACTTCACCCACAGCACTTGCTCTTCTGATGAACCAGCTTCCTGTTGACGCGACTGGAGCAAATTGCTCAACAGGTCCGGAAGAATTAGTGCCGGTAATACAGGAGATGGCTCGCTTCTGCGAAAAATGGATAGCTGTTGAGCCAAGTGCAGGCCTGCCGGTTGATGGAAAGTACGAAATGACTCCTGACGGGCTGGCGGGATGGATGGAGACCTTCGCCTGGAGTGGAGCCTCCATAATTGGAGGATGCTGCGGCACCGGTCCTGTGCATGTACAGAAATACACATCAATTCCAGTCAGATTCCCTGCGAAAAAGGTTGAAATTGAAAAGTTTCATGCCCTGACTTCAGTTAACCGTATAGTTCCGATCAGAGAGCGGATGCTTACTGTTGGTGAATCCATCAATCCCACAGGAAAGAAACAATTACAGAAATCGCTTTCAGAGAATGATTTTTTCGGTGTTGTCTCGCTTGCGCGGATGCAGGGAAGAGCGGATGTAATAGATGTCAATCTTGGTCTGGAAAAAATACTTCCCGAGGGGCTTGTTCATGAGATCTTCAGCCGCCTGTCCCTTGGATCGCCTCTTTCCGTTGATCTGTCCGATCCTATAAATATCGACGATGCCTTCAGTGAACTTGGAGGAATCGGAATTCTCAATTCCCTTACAGCATCAGAGGATTACATACTGAACAGAGTCGATACTCTCCTTCGCCATGGCGGATACGCTGTTCTTCTTCCGATAGACGAAGAAGGTCCCGGAGAAACTCCCTCCGAACGGATGCTGAAAATTGAAAAGGGCATCTCCATCCTTAAGAAAGCAGGTTTTCCGGAAAATAGAGTAATCGCTGATCCTGTTGTGTCACCTATCAGTACCGGCGCTGATTTCAGAATAACTCTGAAAACCCTCAAACTCCTGAAGGAAAGAGGGCTTTTGACGATTGCCGGAATCTCCAATATCTCCCATGGACTTCCTGAACGGAGCAGTATGAATGCTGCGCTTCTGGCTGTGCTGGCTGCGCATGGGCTCGATATCGCAATCATCGACATACTTGATTCGATGGTGCTGGGTGCTCATAAAAATTCGCAGATACTGCTGGGCAACCTCGAACCGGTCGAGAGAAGGCTGCCTGAACTGGATGCACAGGGAATATCTCCGGATTTCATGGGAATACTCAGAAAAAGTATCATTATAGGTGATAGAAGACAGACGGAGTCAGCCGGAAGAGAACTCCTTGAAAGCGGTGTTCCTCCACGTGAAATCCTTGAAAAGGGTCTGGCCAGCGCTATGGAGAAGGTAGGCGATCTCTACAGCAGAAAAAAACTTTTTCTTCCTCACCTTATCGCGGCAGCAGGGGCATCAAAAACCCTTATGACCCTTCTCGAACCGCACCTTGAAAAGGATGGAACAGAGGAATGCAGAGGTAAAATAATCGTGGCTTCTGTCAGGGGCGATATACATGACACAGGCAAGAATCTCGTCGCTCTTTTCCTTGAGAATGCTGGTTTTGAAATTGTCGATCTCGGAAAGAACGTTCACGCAGCAACCATCGTAGAGAAGGCTGAGAAAATCAATGCTGATATCATCGTCCTTTCGGCGCTTATGAGCACAACTGCTCCTGAGATGGAAAAAGTAGCAGCACTAGCGAAAGAGAAGAATCTCAAAGCCCGAATTTTAGTGGGAGGCGCTGTAATCACTGAGGATTACGCCAAATCCATCGGCGCTGATGGATACGCCCGTGACGCCTGCCAGGCAGTACTTGAAGCAAAACGTCTGGTGCCACCCACCAATAAACAGCACAAATAACCGGTACCACATAGTAGAGAGTCATCAGGGACATGCGGGTTGATATCGATGTCGTTTTATTGGTGGGTGGCACCAATTGCTATTTTGTAAGTGCCGCAAGTGGCGTCCGACCCCGGCTCTCTATTATCATGATTCTGACATTCGAAGAGGAATCGTTCTGGAAGTGGTGTCTTTCATGAGGATGAACAATGACGGTGTCACCCTCTCCAAGCATGTGCGTCGATCCATCACCGTCCATGAACATCAACTCCCCCCGGAGAAGGGTCATTATCCTCTGACTGTCGTATTCCCGTCTGGGAACCCTTCCTTCAGGGCGGATTGTAAGTACCCTCACTGTGGCATTGTTACAGCCCTGCGCGGGGCCGGCCAGTATTCGCGAGGTGATGTTTCTGTAGCCGGCATCCGTCTCACGCTTTGCCCTTACTGATTTCGCGAGGATGACTTTTGCCATGACGCTACCTTCCGGGACCATAAGTCAGGGGTGAGCCTATTGAAACAGTCCATCTTTCATTCCATTCCGTTGACCATCCCCAGCTGATGACTGCCGGGCCCATTGGTGTTCTCATTCCTGCTGAAATTCCCGCGCCCCATGTCGACCATCCGTCTTCGATCTCCAGTGGTGACACCCAGTCCCATGATGCTCCAGTCTCAAGTGACAGGAAGAAAGGACCGTTCATATCCCTTCTGAAGCAAGCGTTGGAAGCAAGTCTCTGACGGGCCGGAAGGGAATTCCAGGGCATGCCTGGAATGGTTCTCGAGGCTGTAAGTCTGCTGTCCTGCCAGTCCCATGTTGTCCCACCCAGCAGCTGTCCCCAGAGAGTGAATTGAACCGTTCCCTTTCTGAGAAATGGAAAGGCTGATTCGAAGTCATAGTCAAGGCATGCGTGCTTATGATCTCCAAGGGGCGCCCAGTACAGTCTTGTCTTCAGCCTTATACCGGACCTCGGATTCACAGGATCGGACATGGTTTCGCTGGTATGACTTATGAACACAGACGGAAATCCCTCAGTATCACCGGAGTCATACCGGTGCAGAACACCGGAAACTCCTAATTCGGTCAGCCCGGACCATCCGGCTGAGAAGCCTTGTGCAGCGCTTGCTTCAGCCATTGTTACCACTCTGTCATTAACGGTTTTATCCCACTCATAGAATTTTGCCTTCATCTGCCAGGCAGTAACCGAGTAACTGGTAATCCAGTTCCGGGTTCCTGAAGAAAGGTCAAGCAGACTGATCTCACCAAAAAGGTACCTGTCACCTCCTCCAATGCTGAAAATGAAGTGATTCCCCGCCTTCAGGAAATCGAGGTGTCTGTAAGTAAACCTGGCATCTAATCCAAATTCGTTACAGTATGTCAGACCTATACCAACAGACGAAGGCTCTCTTTCGGTAAATGTATAGATTATGTCAACAAACCCTGAATCAGCCGCGGGTTCCAGCCTGTAATCAACTGTGTCGAAAAGCTCGGACGCGTACAGTTTCTCTGCGGCTTCCCTGAGATTTTCAGTAGACGCTTCATCACCTCCGGAGAGTATGAACCAATCAAGAACAACACTGTCTGATACCTTTTCAAGACCGGTGAACTGCACATTGCCTATCATATAGTCTGGCCTTGGATCAACCTGGAAATCATAACGCTGCGGACTTCTGGGTATTTCGGGATGCTCGCGCAGGTAGGCGAGCATCTGGTTGTAACCCATATCTATAAGACTGTCAGCCGCTTCATTTGTAAAACCGTAGCTTTTTGCCCCTTGAAGATCCGGCCTGAAATAGAAATCAGGCGCTACTCTGTATAGATCGTTCACCCTGTTTGACAGAGCACTGTAAGTAAGGGATCCAACCTGAATCATTGTCGGATTTTCAGGGATTTCAGGGCTTCCTGATGAAATATCCACCGCAAGTACGCGATATTCCCACGTATCTTTCGCAACATCCACAGGGATGTTATCACCGACCCCTCCGTCAACAAGGAGCATTTCACCCATCCTCACAGCCGGAAACACGGTGGGAACAGCCATTGAACTGAGCTGGCATATCGCCAGGTTTCCGGATGAATGAACGATCCGTTCGCGGCTGACCAGATCAAAGGCTACAAGCCTGAGTGGAATCGGAAGAGAATCGAAGTGCATTCCGCAATCAACCTGAACCGGACCGGTAATAGATGAGAGAAGGGAAGCGACCCGCTGAGTGGAAATCGCGCTGGGGGGCAGGACAGGTGAAAATCCTTTCAAGTGAAGTGTAAGGATATCATGTGATCGGGATAAACGGAGGGGCAGCATTGTGAGCCTGCTGTCCGGTGCAGAGGAGAACAGCCAGGCCCAGTCGGTATTTCTGACCATGGAATCTATGAAGGCCGGAGAATGTCCGCTGCAGTAAAGCCCTCCAATAAGAGATCCCATGCTGGCGCCTGTGACTGTTCGAACCGGGACCCCTTCCTCTTCCAGAGCCATAAGAACACCCACATGAGCGAAGCCGCGGGCGCCGCCACCTGAAAGAACAAGCGAGATCCCATCGGACGGATCAAACCACATAACACTGAGGAGAACAAGCATCAATTGATGGATAAACATGGTGCCATACCCTTTACATAGGGAACTAAAAACTGTATTTTTACGTTAAATCGATAAGCAAGTAATTCAATATTCATACTTACAATTCTAATCAACTCCTTTCGAAAGGAGAAAGGCATGAAATCTCTTCTCTGTTTTCTGCTGCTCATCGCAGGAGCAGCTATGGCAACCGGTCTGACAATTGTGGAATCCGGAGCAGAAGGTATCGTTTTTGAACTAACCGCTTCTCAACCCGAGTTCAAAACCCTGAGTATCAGAGGTAACAACTATTCAGCTGTCGCGATGGAAGGCACTGAAAGCATCAGTGATTTCTCCATGCCAAGGGTTCCCGTTTACAGGACCTGGCTCGAGATTCCTGTCGGCGCAACAGTCGAGTTCTCCATTTCTGATGAAACCGTTCTCAATGTGGATGGCCCTGAATGGCCCATTCAGCCGGGAATAATATCCGCATCGAAAAGCGATCCCCGCCAGAGCTTCACAATGGAATTCGATGAAAGTGTTTATTCCGGCGGAACAACCTTCCCCGAAACCTGGGTAAGAGTAGTCTATGCGGGACAAATGCGCGGACGTAATCTTGCTCTTGTAGAAGTTCTTCCTCTTCGCTGGAATCCTGCTGACAATTCCTGTGATCTGCTTTCAGAAGCTACTATCACACTTTCTTACGAAGGAGGCGATCTTGGAGCAACCTTTGCCGGAGCGGCTCGGTACTACGCACCTCCTTTTGAACGGATACTCTCCAGTTTAACTTCGAACTACGGAACATTCGAGGGCGGATGCGATACTCCTCCCGCACCATATCTTATCATCGGCCATGAGGATTTCGTATCAACGGGCATGAACGGTTTCGTTACCTGGAAGGAAAGCCTCGGTTTTGATGTAACCATGGTTGACCTCAGTGTGACCGGCACCTCCTACGCAGACATTGAAGCATATATTCTTGATGCAATCGAGAACTGGGCTGATCCTCCTCAGTACGTTCTGCTGGTCGGCGACACTCCTTACCTCCCCGGAAACGCAGCAACTGAGTTTGGTGGTGTGACCGATCTCTACTACGTCTGTCTCCCTGACGGAGGTTACCTACCTGATGCCTTTATCGGCAGGTTCTCCGTAACCTCGGTTGGGCAGGCTGCATTGATGGCCGACAGAGTCATTGATTATGAACAGAACGTCAGCGGTTCTACTCCATGGGTACAGAATACCTGCTGGATAGCCAGCAATGATAACTGGGGTGTCTCAGAAGGCACCCACAACTACTGCATCGAGACCTATCTCGATCCTCTGAACTACACATATGACAAGGTTTACCCGCATTCAGGCGGAACAGCAGCAGATGCTATCGCCTCGATAAACGGCGGCATCTCGATGCTTACATTCTCAGGACATGGCAGCCAGACGAGCTGGGGCGACATGTCCTTCAACTCGGGCGATTTCGCACAATTGACAAATGCCACGATGCTCCCTGGTGTATTCTCTCATTCCTGTGTGACCGGTAATTACGCTTACGGCACAGCCTGGTGCGAGACCTGGACAAGAACACCCGGAAAAGGAGGCCTCTGGTTCTTCGGTTCAGTGCCTTCTTCCTACTGGGATGAGGATGATATACAGGAACGCGCCGAATACGAGTGGTTCCTTGCTAATGGGATTAACTGGGCAAAGGGATTCTGCAACGGCGGACTTCTCGCTGTCTATAATTATTACAGCGGTGGCGGAAAATCCAAGTACTACTTCGAGGGTTACAACCTCATGGGTGACCCATCGGTCCAGATGGCAATCTGGGGCGGAACTGGAATCGAAGATCAGTCCGGCGGCGATGTTAACGTAAATACGAACATCCTTGTAGCCAATCCGGTGAGATCTTCGGCTGTTGTTACTCTCAGAGCCAGCGGTCCTGCCAGGCTCCAGGTGTTTGATCTGACAGGACGGCTTATCGCTACACCTTACGAGGGTGACATTTCCGGCTCGGAATCCTTCAGCTGGAATACTTCCGAGCTGACACCCGGCATGTACTTCCTTCGCCTGGTACAGGGCGATGAAGTGTCAACCGCAAGGGTTATGGTTATAAGGTAATCCTGATACTTTCTGATCAATTATGCGGGAGAGTTCCAGCTCTCCCGCTTTTCTATTCTTTTCGATGTTTGCTTTACATGAGGAACCAATTTCAATATCTATGGTTGTTTTTCAGGGTTCGTTATTAATTCAGGCAAATTCAGATGCACTCTCTCAAAGCGAAGGAAAAATGGATGAAAACACTGCTTTGTCTTTTGATAATCATTTCCGGAGCAGTTCTGGCTTCCGGTATATCTACAATAGAATCCTCAACAGATGGAATCATTCTTGAATTATCGGCTCCACAACCTGACTTCACTGCAATCAATATCAGGGGAGACAATTACTCGGTCATATCGATGGATGGAGCGGAAACCATAAGCGATTTCTCAATGCCGAGGGTACCTGTTTACAGAACCTGGCTTGAGATTCCGGTTGGCGCAACAATCGAGTTTTCCATAAAGGATGAAACCATTCTCACTCTGGATGGACCTCCATGGCCTATTGAACCGGGAATTCTGTCCGCATCCAAGAGCGAACCTCGCGAGAGCTTCACGATGGAACTTGATGAAAGTATCTACAGCACCGGCAGAACTTTCCCTGAAAGCTGGGTAAGAGTAGTCTATGCTGGACATATGCGCGGACGCAATCTTGCCCTCGTCGAGGTTCTTCCTCTTCGCTGGAACCCTGCTGACAATTCCTGTGATCTTCTTTCTGAAGCAACAATCATGCTTTCGTACGAAGGCGGCGATCTCGCAGAAAGCTATGAAAGGGCTGCTCGATACTATACTCCACCCTTTGAGCAGATATTCTCAAGCATGTTATCCAACTATGGTCTTTTCGAAACTGACTGCAAAACTTATCCTGCGCCTTATCTCATTATCAGCCACGAAAACTTTCTGGGAACCGATCTTGACAATTTCATCGCCTGGAAGGAAAGCCTCGGTTTTGATGTGACACTTGTCGATCTGAGTGTTACCGGCAGTACATATCAGGAGATAGAAGCCTATATCCTCGACGCGATTGAAAACTGGACAGATCCGCCTGTGTATGTGCTTCTGGTAGGAGATACGATGTATCTTCCCGGAAACATCGCTGTAAGGTACAGCGGTATTACCGATCTCCACTACGTCTGTCTTGATGACGGCGGCTATTTTCCTGATGCCTTCATTGGAAGGTTCTCCGTAAGAACAGCTGAACAGATTGAAGTAATGGCCAACAGACCGGTAGAGTATGAACAGAACGTAAATGGATTCACTTCCTGGGTACAGAATACATGCTGGATAGCCAGCAACGATCAGTGGAACATTTCCGAAGGCACCCACAACTACTGCATCAATACCTACCTCGATCCCATGGATTACACGTATGACAAGATTTATCCGCATACTTACGGAAGTAACGCGTCTGATGCCATAGCCTCTATCAATGGAGGCATCTCCATGCTCACATTCTCCGGTCACGGATCACCTACATCATGGGACGACATGTCTTTCAGTTCATCCCATTTCGCTCAGCTGAATAACGACGGGATGTTCCCCGGAGTTCTTTCACACGCCTGTCTTACAGGCAGCTATGGATCCGGAGCAACTTCAGCCTGGTGCGAAACCTGGACAAGAACCCCATCCAAAGGAGGTCTCTGGTTCTGGGGATCGGTACCGAGCACTTACTGGCCTGAGGACGATGTAATGGAAAAAGGCGAGTACCGCTGGCTCCTGGAGGAAGATGAATCTATGACAATGGGCTTCCTCAATGGAGGCAAGCTGGATCTTTTTAACTATTACAGCGGTGGAGGAAGATCGGCCTACTACTTCGAGGCTTACAATCTGATGGGAGACCCTTCCCTCAACATGGCTGTATGGGGTGTAGAGGGAATCGAAGATCAATCCGGTGGCGTTGTTCCGCAGAATACAGGAATCCTTATTGCGAATCCCGTCAGTAGCGCTGCAGCAGTGACTCTAGCCGGTTACGGCCACTCCGAACTCAATGTATTCGACCTGACAGGGCGGCTTGTGGAGACTCCTTTCAGGGGTGAGATCGCAGGCACGCAATCACTGAACTGGGATGTTTCAAACCTTGTTCCCGGTATGTATTTCCTCCAGCTTGTACAGGGAAACGAAGTATCAACCGCAAGAGTAATGGTTATCAGGTAATCGCATTCGGGGACATGCAGCAGAGGCCAGGTTTTTGGGGGACACGCAGCAGAGGCCAGGTTTTTGGGGGACACGCACCAGAGCGTGCATGTCCCCATACTTTCTTGAAGGAGATAAAATGAAAAAACGGATATTCATCATTCTTGCTGCGGCGCTGATGCTTTCATCCGGCGTCGTAAGCGCGGACTGGCTTTATGCTGTAGATGGAGATTACCTCTACGGTGTAGACCCTAGCGATGGGACATGGAACTCCCTTTCCTCGTCATGGAGCGGAACGGAACTGCTGACATCCTGTCAGGGTAATCTGTATGCCATTCAGGGAGATAACCTTTACATTGCCGATCCGGACAATGGCAACTGGGAATCTCTCTCATCGACATGGGAGGGCGCTAATGCTTTAACAGCCAGCGCAACTTCTCTATACGCATGTCAGACGGGAACCATCTACGAAGTCGACCCGGGCAATGGGGGCTGGGAAAGCATTCCCGGCGATTACGATAGAACACAGTTCCTCGCGTGGGCCGGAGGAGCGCTGATGGTTATCCAGAATGATGTCCTCTACAGAACAGATCCTGTCTCAGGTAATTATACGGAGCTTCCATCCTCATACTCCGGAACTACAGCAATCACGGGATGTTCAAATGCTTTGTACGTTGTTCAGGGTGATGTTCTTTACAGGGTAGACCCGCATACCGGCGACTATTCCGACCTTGGAGGAGGATATCAGGGCGTAACTGAAATGGCTGTGGCTGATGGCCTGATCTATACTATCTGGGAAGGTACCCTCTGGGTAACCGATCCTGATACCGGTGAATATGCCGGTCTTACCGAGAGCTGGGAGGGTGCTACGGCATTCTGCTCGCTGTAAATCCTTGGTGTGGGGACACGCACCAGAGGCTAGGTTTTTGGGGGACACGCAGCAGAGGCTAGGTTTTTGGGGGACACGCACCAGAGGCTAAGTTTTTTGGGGACACGCACCAGAGGCTAAGTTTTTTGGGGACACGCACCAGAGCGTGCATGTCCCCTAACGCTGAAAACTGTTCCTTCTCTTAAGAAGACAAGGTAACCCCTCGCAGGCATACCAAATATTCTGGAAACATCCTGAATGTATTGCCGCTGCTTCTCGATATACTGCTCCGCGACCTGCTCCGTGGTTCTTCCGTCAAATGTATCTGTCTTATAGTCCACGATAACAAGTTCATTATCAATTTTCAGCAGGAGATCGACGTACCGTTTTTCCAGTCCGTTACATGTGCTTGCAATGTATGGATATTCTCTGCTGATTACGAGCGATTGTTCAATACTGAAAGGAAGTTCCATCTGGAACAGTTTCAATGACAGTTCCCTGATTTCATCAAAGTCATCACCATACATTTTTTTTAGAATACTGTCATGTTCCGCAAACCAGCCGAGGGGATCGGAGAAGTCGATTTTATTCAGAACGGCGTGAACATCATCACCTATTCTGGCTCCTCTTCGCTGCCAGTTTTCCGGTTTCATCTGAACTTCAAACAGTTGTTCTTCGTTAACGGAATAATTTCCGCTCATTACAGCGCTCGATCCAACGGCTTTGATGAAAGGCAGTTCATCCACTTGTTCCATCTCTTCAATTACGCAGCACTCGGGATCCTTTTCAATTGCCGCCTGCAGGCTTGACCACAGTATGCTCGCGGGGGAGCTGCCGGGTTTCTCCACAGGGCTTGCAAACAGAACCAGAGATTCCCTCGGTCTGGTTACTGATACATACAGAAGTCTTCTCAACTCCGCGCTTTCCCTTGCTCTGTTCTTCTGTGTTATTTCCGGCCAGAAGGGTGTTTTCAGCTTGTATTTATTTTTCCTGTCCATGGGTATACCAAGATTGAACGCTGCTATCTCATCGTGATCATAGGAGATGACTGTCGTTCCGGAACCCGCTCGTCCGGAACTGCTTTTCGTCAAAGCGGCCAGAACAACGTGCTTCCATGCCAGACCTTTTGCCCTGTGAATTGTGGTCAGTGTTACCGCGCTGCCGTCAGACGGAACATTTGATGGTTCTTCTGTCCTTGCGGGAGAAAGATTCTCATCCAGAAAACCAAGTAACTCCGAACAGGATGTAATATTCCCTGACAGGGCCTGCTCCAGAATGTACTGCAGATTACCAAGTCTCCGGATCTCCTGATACGAGGTAGCCCGGATCACTGGAATCATTTCCGTCTGGAAGAACAGTTCAAAGAGGAAGTCAGCAAGAGAAAGAGTCATAATCGATTCCCTGAATCTTCTGAGGCATATGTTTGCCTGAAGCACTTCCTCGGGACAGTTCTGTTTCTCAATTATGTATCCTGTTGTACCATTTTGAATCGCAGTGTTGATAACAGGATCCGATATCCCGAAGAACAGCGAACGCAGGGAATGAACCCACGCGAGCATATCGTTCTGGTAGAGCAAACATCTTATCAGTTCCTTCAGATCGGTAATTTCCGGACGTACGCGAAAATCTCTTGTAGCATCCACAAAATAAGGGATACCCGCTCTTTCCAGTACGTTAACAAAATGGTGGAGGTGAGTTGCCGACCGCATGAGCAGGGCGTAATCTCCGGGAGATTCGCCATCGGCAAATCCGCTTTTGAGATAAGCGGCAAACCACTCTGCCTGCAGTATGGTTTTGTAGGCTGGTTCACGGTATCTGCCCCTCAGATTATCCGGCAGGTCGGGGAGGATTGCAATTTTTACAGGAACACCTTCGGTCGCTTCAGGGCAGGATTCTATCGGTGAATAGTTACACCCGAATACTTCCTCTTCAGGCGTTTGTCTTTCAAACAGCTCTGCTCCGAAGGTGTTTACAAAGCGGACTATCTTTCTGCTGCTCCTGAAATTAGTGGTAATCGTCTCTTCAACGGCGCCACTGCTTTCAAGTTTCTCTCTGAAATCGCGATAGGTTTCTATATCCGCGTTTCGCCAGCCGTAGATGGATTGTTTGTCATCCGCGACGATAGTGATTCTGCCCTCAGGAAGCATACCGGCCTGCTGAATGAATGCGGTAAAAAGATTGACCTGATCCGAACTGGTATCCTGGAACTCATCTATCAGTATATGATCGAATTTCTTTGAAAGACAGCCGGCCAGCATACCGCTGCTGGAAATCGCTTTCCATGCGGTATAAAGCAAGTCATTGTAGGACAGCCTGCTTCTGTCACTGTCCCATTTGCCGCGAAGCTCCTTTGCGAAGGAGCCGGCAAAATTCCACGTCTGTTCGGTGATTTTACCTGATTTAAGGACCGGAGCAATTTTCATGAATTCTTCTCTCGCTTCGCGAAGAACTGCTTTTGCCCTGTCCTTGTCAGCCCAGTTCCTCCCGCTTCCTGAATTGAGTTTGATGACAGAACACAGGTTGGTGACTTCCTCGTAATTGCCATCTGAAAGATTCTCTCGAAGGTTCTTCAATCCCGCCATGAATTCCGCCCCGTTCCTGAACAGTCTGTCGGAATGATCGATACATTCATCAAGAATCTCTTCGATTGCGGATCCATGCTTTTCCTCGAAAGTATCCATAATTGAAAGGGCTGCAGTCCTGTCTCCTATATTGTCAATTGAAACCAGCCATCGGCGCTCTTCTATTCCACGAGCAATTTCAAGCTGCCTGTCAGTACCTGTCTGAATCAGGGCATCTTTACTGTCCCTGAATTTTTCCCTGTCAAGCCGGAGAAGCCATGCATCCCATTCACGCATTATCTCGGATGGAGTGAAATGTCCCTCCGTTGTTGTGAAGGCAGGATCTACTCCGGTAAAATTGAAATACTCCCTGAGCACTCTTGACGCAAAGCCGTGTATAGTAGTAATCCACGCTCCAGAAATTGCTGCAAGTGCTTCATCGAACTGCTTTTCTCCTGAGTTCTTCATTGAGCGCAGTTTTTCTCTCATTCGGGAGCGCAGCTCTGCTGCCGCAGCATTTGTGAAAGTCACAACGGCGAGTTTCTCAAGCGGGATTCCGATCCTCAAGAGTTCCATGACCCTGTCAACAATAAGAGTTGTTTTCCCGGTGCCGGCGCTGGCCTGAATAAGCACATTTTTATTAGTCTCAGCGCGGATTATCTCTCTTGCCTTCATATCGGATGGGTTCTGTTTTACGTTCATTGCTTGCTCATCATCCCGCTGAGCAGTTCCACTCTGCTGTCAGAGACAGCTTTAGTTTCTATCCTCTGAGATGGGGTTCTTCTGCACAGGTTTTTGAAGTTGCAGTAATCGCAGTTTCCGGTTGAAATCGGCGGAAAAATACCTTCCTGCATCATTTTAGCTATTCGCTCGAAATTCCTCTGCACGGTATCCATAATCTGCTCAATACCATCACCGGAATAACCAACCAGTCTGCCCGGTTCCCTCGCTGAAATACCGGCATAAGTTACCTTTGAAATATTCTTACCGGGGTAGCTGTCTTTAGTCATCTGGTAATAGAATGGAAGCTGGTAATACTTCCCTTTTTCAATTTCTTTTTTCGATGGAAGTTTTCCTGTCTTCAGATCAAGCACAACCAGATTTCCGCTCTTATCCTCAAGAATAAGATCAATCCTGCCGCAGATATCCAGGTTGCCTATTTTCCCCTGCATATCTGCTTCCCTGGCGATGAACTTCCATTCCTCAGCAGCAAGAACATCCAGACTCGCGCGGATGATCTCCTTCTGCTTCTCCAGAAAGAACTCCTCGAGATAAGAGTTTCCGAGTTTCTTTTCCAGATCAGATCTGTCAGCTTCCCGGCGGAGAATATTGATTATGTCATCATCGGCAGGTTTGAAACCATATATGCTGATTATTTCCTCAACTGCTTCATGTACGATTTTACCTGTAAGGCGGGAATCGGGAGAGCTGCTCACTAGCGGCATTTTTCTCTCTTTCAGTTTCCACGCCTTTTCAGCAAGATAAGCGAATGGACATTTTACGTAACTCTCAAGCATGGTTGCTGTATACACATGCTTTCGGAAAGGAGATATCTCGAAGATGCCGTCATAACAGTCAAAACCTCCGGAATCCATCCGTGAATTCTCTGCCTTGAAAGAACTGGCAAAGAAATGGCTTCCGGGCAGATTCCCGCCGTCTGCCGCAAGAGCTTTCTGTTGCCCCTGATGCGTTCCGCCAAGCATCTGCTCCACCGCTGAAGAAGAACTCACACTGAACCATGCAGGATTCGGAGAATAGCCGGAATCGATTGTAACAAGATTTGAGATGAATGAAGATGGATATATTTCACTTCCCGCAGCATCCCTCTGCCGGTAAATTATATCCAATGTTCTGCCGGCAGCTTCTCCTGCCTGCCTGAGCAGATATCCATCCTCAATTTCTCTTTCGGATTTCAAAGTCATCTGCAGTTTTTTACGAAGTTCATCGCTGAGGCGAGGATCCTCAATTGAAGGCCTGGGATAAACTCCCTCTTCAAGATCCATCAGTATCACACTGCTGAAGACACTTCCCCTCGCCTTCTCTATCGTGAGAATCTGAAAACCATGCCGGGAGCCTTCTCTCAGGACAATGATCTCTTCCTGGTAATACAATCGAAGAGCATCTGTGAACTGTTTCCATGAAATTTCTTGATCCCAGCGGAAGCTGTTCGGGTCAAAGAGAGCTTCCATCAGTTCTGACGGCAGCCCTCCTGCTGATATGTCTTCCACAAGGGCTTTCAACCGGTTGAGATAATCAACGGGAGCCGCCATATCCGGAAGACCACAATAAAAGCCATCCAGTTTCCGCATAAGTCTGCCTGATTTGTTGCCGCTATCGAGGGTGATGAACCAATCCCGCCAGTGTTCGCGTCCCATGCGGATTCCACTTGTTTCCACAATTCCGACGATTTCTGACGGGCCGGGATTAAGATCATCTGTAATAATACCACTGGATAGAATCTCTTCAATCAGAGTATAGTGAAAGTCTCCCTCATCGATACGCGCCAGATCAAGCACAAATTTCCCCGCAGGCACTGTGGACAGTTTTACTTTAAGGGAACAAGCGGTCGGAACACCTTCATGATGAGCAAGAAACACAAGACTGTCACCCGCGATTTTTCTTCGGATCACAGCTATTTCTGAAAATGGGATATTATGCTTTGCATTAAGTTCGATGATACGCTTCAGCGCCGCCCTTGAAGCGCCCATTTCTCCGGAAACAGCCGTAATATGTAAACCATCAGCGGGTACTGATGGACGGGATTGCCCGGGAAGAGCTTCGAAGAAATTCGCGAAGGGGTTCATGGCTTCCCTTCCTCCAGGCATCCTGATTGAAGCAATACCTTGATTTTCAAGTAATTTCCTGGTTCTGGTATAAACCTTATTCCACTGAGAGTTCTCTTCCAGTGGACTGAACCAGAATATTCTTGAGCTATGATCAAAGAATCGTTTGAGAAATCGCCTCTGAGCGGGATTGAGATCATAAAAGCCGTAAAAAACAATTGCTCCCGCTTCTTCATGTGGAAGTAACTGTTCCATTATCATATCTCCACAGCATGTATAACGCTCTCTGCGATATGCGCTGTAATTGCCGAATACTCTTCCGATAACGATTTCTGTTTTCGTCTGTTCCCCCGAAAGCGAAAGGGAAGTCTGCTCATATATCTCGGGAGTAACTCCATGTTCAAAGAGGTTTTCGAAAAATGTTCCCATAGAATGAGCTGTTTCTGAATTTTTCCTGAGATAGTAGAGAGGTTCACCCGGCTCGATCGCTTCCATTGCCCGCAGAGTGAAAAGAGTCCTGTCAGCGTGGCTTACAGTCTCCATAACCATGGGCACAGCACTTAGTTCGGAAGCAAGATGCCTGATGCCAGGAAGGAACTTCACCCCGCCAATGATTCCTTCGGCTGTTACCGAAAGAAGAAGCTCACGCAGTCTGTCCAGCTGTCCGCTTCCCGCGGCAACAACGGTCAGCTGTTCACCACTCGCGAGGATTTCCCCGGCAAGTTCGAGAAAATCTTTCTCAAGCGCTCTGTAATGACCCTCATAAAGAGTTTTTATGCTCATATTCCCGGTTCATTCTATAAGAAAATCCAGCCATTTTCTGAGATGTTATCAGTAAGCCACAAATATATCATCCTATTCAGAATCATTTTCTCCAGCCCGGTCAAGTGCAGCAGAAGAACAGGTCTTATTATCATCCCTGATATTTCGCCGGCGTTTCCAGCGAAATGGATGCCATACGCAGATCTGGCGCTCAGATCTTTAAAGTAGTAGTATTAATATTAAATAAGTTTAAATTTAATCTATCCGGGTTGAAAGTTTCAGTATCGGCATTACGCCGGGGAGGGGTTTTGGGAACCAACCTGTTTACTGTGGACCTGCACCGTTTTTACTTCAGCGATTCTGGATAGCGAGCTTTCAGATGAGTCGAAGCAAACTCTTCAGAAGAATAGTCTTTTGCGAATACACCGGCTTCTCTTTAATTATACTGTTCCTGTGGATGGATGAGCTGCTGGATCTCCCTCACCTTCTATTCGGCAGCATGCCTACCCCTGTCAACTACGTTGAATGCTTCTTTGAGACCGGGATCGTTCTTTCTCTTGCTTTACTTTCCATTCTTGCCACTTCTACTCTTTTGAATAAGATAGAACGCATCGTAATGTTCGATCCCCTGACCGATTCCATGAATAGAAGATTCCTGATAGAAAATTTGAAGCATGAAATACACAGGTGTATTCGATCAAACAGTACATTTTCTCTGATGCTGGGTGATATAGACTGGTTCAAGCAGATTAATGACAAACATGGTCATGAATGCGGAGACATAGTTCTTCAGAAGATAGCGACTGCGTTTAAAAACCGCCTGAGAGCGCAGGATATGATCTGTCGCTGGGGAGGGGATGAATTCCTGATCGTCCTGCCGGACACATCTCCTGAAACCGGTAGAAATGTCGCAGAAACGCTTCGAACGTTAATTGAGAAGTTAAACATCATCTACATTAATCAGGAAGTTCCGGTAACAATCAGTTTTGGCGTATACGATGATGACTATTCGAATGTAAGGCCGGATTACTATATAAGAAAGGCTGACAGAAAGCTGTACGAAGCGAAAAATAGAGGCCGAAATAGAGTGGTTTAGACATAATGGTTGGACCACCCTTCTGTACGGTTATCGTTTAGCAACTACTAACGATATATAACCGTTTGGTTGTGTGGTCCAACCATTATGTCTAACTCAGTGCGGTTTCCGGATACTGTACTCTCACCTTCTGGGATAGACTTACGCTTTGCTGAAAAATCTATTATTGCTAATAATACCGATAGTGCCAGGGGGTTACTTCAAAAATATCCGGGCTCCCGCTTCAACAAAGGGAAGGTCCGTTGATCATCAATAATATCAAGATGCTTCAGAAGAAACTTGCGGATATTCGCATATCCGACAGCAGCCAATCTGAGGAAGAAATTAAAGTTCTTCTTGACCTGGCAGAAATTCTTAACAAGACAAATCCTTATGAAGCCTGTAATCTGGCCGAACAGGCTCTCTTGATAGCTCAGGAACATGAAGTTGATATCACTATCGCGAGATGTTATAAGATTCAAGGTATATCGTACTCATACAGAGGCGAATATGATAAAGCTCTTGATTACACCCTTAAAGCTCTTGCAATTTATGAAGACACCAATGACAAAATTGAGCTTTCCATCACACTTAATGCTATCGGTAATATTTACGGGAAGAGTAAAGATCAGGATAATGCATTAAAGTACTACCTTAGATCACTTGCATTAAGTGAAAAGGTTGGTGATATAAAAGGCATTGCAAAAACAAACAACAATCTTGGCAACATATACCAGGATCAGAAGAATTTTGAAAAGGCTCTGGGGTTCACTGAAAGGTCTCTGCAATCCTTCACTGAACTGGGTGATGATCTTGGAATTGCAACGTCCTGTAACAATATAGGCATAATTCTGGAAAACCAGGGTGACTTAGCTGCTGCGAAGAAACAATTTAAAAAAGCTTATGAAATATTCAATCAAATCGAATATAAATCCGGGCTGGCAGCATCATGCAACAATCTGGGAGAGCTGCTCACGATTCAGGGAAAATTCAAGCAGGCCAAACGCTATCTGGATCAGGCTCTTAAAGCAGCAAAAGAAGTTGATGCTAAATATCGTGAGATATGTGCATACGAGAACCTTTCAAATCTGTACAAAGAAATGGGCGATTTCAGTGGAGCTCTTGAATACTACAGAAAATACAATGATCTCTCGCATAAAGTATTCAGTGATGAAAGCTCAAGAAACATGATTCAGCTTCAGATAAGATTTGAAACTGAAAGGAAGAAAAAAGAAGCTGCAATATACAAACTGAAGAACATCGAGCTGCAAAACGAGATATCTGAACGCATACATTTTGAGGAGGAACTCAGGAAACACCAGGATCAGCTGGAAGAATTGATCAATGAACGAACAATCAAGCTTAAGAATAGTTACAATAAGCTCGAACGCGGTTTTCAGGGAACAATAGAACTTTTCTCGAAGATCACGGAACTGAAAGATCCCTACACTTCCGGGCATCAGGTCAGGGTCGCAAAGCTGGCCAGCGTCATAGCCAGGGAGATGGAACTGCCAGAGGAAAAGATTGAAGCAATACATGTAGCATCTCTTGTTCATGATATCGGAAAAATCAATGTACCGCAGGAGATACTGAGCAAACCCGGAATTCTGAGCAGCCTGGAAATGAAAATGATCCAGATCCACCCTCAGGCAGGATACAACATTCTCAGTGAGATAAACTTTCCCTGGCCAATTGCTGAAATTGTCAGAGAACATCATGAACACATTGATGGATCAGGCTATCCGCAGGGTCTGAAAGGAAATGATATATCAATAGAAGCAAGGATCATATGTGTTGCGGATGTCATTGAAGCCATGTCATTCCATCGTCCTTACAGAGCAGTTCTGGGTTTGAAGGAAGCAGTACAGGAAATAACTGATAATGAGGATATTCTTTATGACAAGGATGTTGTCCGAGCCTGCAAAAAAGTGATATGTGAGAAAGGATTCAGTTTTAATTAAACCTCTTTCCCTGGAAAGTGAGTTCAGACGTTTGAATACTGACATAACGGCTCTCAAACGCAAGCTGAAAAAGATGCGTTCAAAACCTCCTTCCGGGAAAACCGGTCGGGCGAGAGTCGATTTGCTGAATGATCTTGCCATGGCTCTGTACAGATCCAAACCATTAATGACTGAGGCGTACGCCAAGGAAGCCATGGTTCTTTCCGAAAGAACAGGATACAGAGAGGGTAAGGCAAGAAGCAATCAGTTGATGGGTATTTCGAAAGGGTCCAGAGGCAAATATTATGAAAGCATGAAGTATTTCAATACAGCTCGCGAAATTTTCACTGAACTTGATGATAAAAACGGTATCGCGACAACATTCTCGAATATTGGAATTGTTTACAGCTATCAGAGCAGATTTGATCTTGCCATCGATCAGCATCTTAAAGCACTTGCAATATTTGAGGAAATCGATAAGAAGATTCATATTGCTCATTCCCTTAACAACATTGGCATTATTTTCCGTAAACGACACAACCTGGAAAAAGCAGAGGAATATTACATGAAAGCCCTCAGGATAAGGGAAGAAACAGGAGATCAGTCCGGACTGGCCATGTCCTTAAATAACATGGGAATTCTGGCAAAGGAACGCGGTGATCTGGAAAGCGCTCTGGATTACAACAGCAGATCTTTGAACCTGAAGGAAGAACTCGGTGACAAGCATGGTATATCAGTTTCATACAGCAATATCGGAGATATTCACATGGAACTGGAAGAATACACACCGGCTCTTGAATACTACAGGAAATCACTGTCTATTACAGAGGAACTGGAGAACGAAAAAGGTATCTCCAACAATTGCAAGCTTATAGGTCACATCATGATTCTTCTTAAAAAGTATGATGAAGCTCTGGAATACCTTGAGCGGGCCTTGCGGATTTCTATCGGTATCGGAGCCAGAGTTTATGAATCAGACTGTTACAAAGAGCTTTCCGATCTTTACAAGGCAACAGGTGACTACGAGAAGGCTTTTCTGCACTACAAGAAGCACAGCATCCTGACGCAGGAGATCTTCAGTGATAAAAGCACTAAGACTATCGCCGGGCTTCAGATCAGGTATGAGACGGAACAAAAAGAGAAAGAAGCAGAACTGTACTATCTGAGAAATGTAGAGCTGTGTAGAGAAATCAATGATCGAAAGATTGTGGAAAGCCAGCTGGTAGCTCACGAGCGCCTTCTCGAGGAACGTGTGAAGGATCGCACAATTGAACTACAGAAGAGCATGCGGAATCTTAAGAAAAGTGTGAAAGGAACCATTCATACTCTCTCAAGAATAATTGAATCAAAGGATCCCTATACATCAGGACATCAGCTGAGAGTTGCAGAGCTTGCGAGACTGATTGCAATTGAGTTAGGATTTGATGAAAATAACGTCGAAGCTGTTTTCATGATCTCTCTTGTTCATGATATCGGCAAGATCAGCATACCTCAGGAGATTCTCTCCCGGCCGGGACAGCTCTCTAAACTTGAACAGGAAATCGTACAGACACATTCACAGATCGGATATGAAATACTTTCTGAAGTAGAGTTTCCATGGCCTGTTGCCGATGTGATCCTGCAGCATCAGGAATTGTATAACGGGTCAGGTTATCCGAATGGGCTTAAAGGCGAAGATATCCTGATCGAGGCAAGAATCATCGCTGTAGCTGATGTGGTGGAAGCCATGACATCACATCGGCCATACAGATCCATACCCGGCCTTGAAAGGGCCATTGAAGAGATCACTCTCAACTCCGGCATACTGTACGACCCGGATGTAGTCAAGGCATGCAGAAGAGTAATCTGTGAAAAGGGGTTCAATTTCCAGTGACGACAACAGGACAGCTTGGAAGACAGCTGCTTTCAATCCGGAATAGAATCATCTCTGAGGAGAAACTCTCCAGCCTGCGCAAGTTGCGAAAAAGAGAAATTCAGCTTCTTACTGAACTTGGCAACATTTCTGCTGCTGTTACTTCAGGTGAAAACCTCATTTCAAACTATCCGTCATGGCCTGCAGGTTACTCGATTCTTGCTGATGTTCTGTGCAGAGCCCGCAAATGGGAGGAAGCAGAAAAGCTGTTCGAAAAAGCTGCTGATCTGTATGAGGCAGCAGACAATCCTGATTCAGCCGCCCGGTTGAGAATGGGACCTGTTTACAGGCTTTCCGAAGCTGGAAGTGATTTCAGCAAGTGCCTGAAACTCTGCAGAACTGACAATGAACTTGGCACAGTTCTTCAAGTACGGTGCAAAAGACAGATGAACCAGAAGGTATCCCTTCCGCCAGCATGCGCTGACTGGCTGGCCGGAAAGCTTCTACTTCTGGAACAGGTCCGGCAGGGGAGATCTCCCCGCAGGCTTTTTGATGAAGTTGTTGAATGGAAAAGCACAGAACCGGAGTGGAGATGGAGATTCATCGTAGAAAGTATTGAAATCTGGCAGAGTCACAATTTCAGTACGGAAAAATGGCGGAAACCTGTGAAGGATACTGTCATCCCGGTTCTGGACCCGAGATTCACAAAGGAATGGAGTATATTATCCAATGACTGACAATTCTGATCTGGAAGGACTTACAGTTCTTGGAGGGAAGAATCTTCCTTCAAAAAAACTTGAAATATTCCCTAACCATCATCCCGACCGTAATTATGTCGTAACATTGACCTGTGATGAATTCACCTGCCTCTGTCCTCAAACCGGCCAGCCGGATTTTGCTTCTATCTCCATCGAGTACATACCTGTCAAAAAGATTTTGGAATCCAAATCACTTAAACTGTATTTCTGGTCCTTCAGGAATGAAGGCGTTTTTCATGAGCACGTGGCCAACATGATTCTTGATGATCTTGTGAAAGCTCTGGATCCGCGATGGTGCAGAGTTATCGCCGACTTCGGAATCAGAGGAGGAATTTCTATTTCTGTTGATGCCGAATACGGAAAGGCTCCCTGAACCACTCAACACGGGCATAAGCATTGTGGTTGTGTATGCTCTCGTGGTTTTCTGCTGTAACCTGGAACCAGGTCACTCTTTCATCCTTCATCAGTTTCTCGGCGGTATTCCGAACCATATCTTCAACGAACACGGGATTATCGTAAGCCTGTTCAGTTACATACCTTTCATCAGGCCTCTTGAGAACCGCGTAAACCGGGGATGATGCCGATGATTCCGCTATCTCAATCAGTTCCTCTATCCAGACAATCGCTGGACTCCCGCTCTCGTCAGGTCTGCTTCTGACATCAATCGTGATATATCCCCGCTGGTTGTGCGCGCCATACCTGCTGATCTCTTTGCTGCACGGACATAAACTGCTGACAGGTACCGTTACACTCAGCACGAAATCCGTCCCGTCAGGATCCGTTCTGCCTGAAAACCTGCACTGATAGCTCATTTTCGCGGAAGTATCTGTTACAGGAGCTTTTCTTTCGAGAAAATACGGGAAACTGATTTCCATACTGGCTGATTCAGAATCAAGAACCTTTTTTAATTCCTCCAGAATTTCCGGGATTGTATGTCCTGTGAATTCGCATGAATGTCTGCTGAGAACTTCCACAAAACGGCTCATATGCGTGCCCTTGAAATGGTGAGGAAGCGCAACTGACATTGAAATAGTCGCAACGGTCTGCTGTTTTTCGTTTTCCCGATCCAGAATTGTTATCGGGTATTGAAGATCTTTTACACCGGCTTCATCCAGTGGTATTTTTCGCGGGTCGTGACTGTTCTGAACGTCGTTCATGATTCTTCTGAACCCCGATACCTGCAACCGGAAGAAGGCGTTTCCCTTATTTCCACCATACTCAGAGCAGGAAGGACAGGTTTGAGACGGTTCCATATCCATCTCGCGATATTTTCACTGGTCGGGTTCTCAAGTCCTGGAACATCATTCAGAAACGAGTGATCAAGTTCCTCCAGGACAGGCCGGCACAGTGATTTAATGGCACTGAAGTCCATTACCCAGCCGGTTTTCTCCCCAACAGGCCCTTCTACATAAATGCCAAGATGAAAAGTGTGACCATGCATGAGGCCGCATTTCTGACCGGGAGGAAGGTTCGGAAGTAAATGTGCAGCGTCAAAAGTAAATAATCTGAAAATTTCCATGTTTTTCTCTCTTCTACGGAATACCGGTGTATTTATGCATCTGCATACTCAAACGCCAGCGGGGGTGTTCAAGGCAGTACTCAATTGCAAGCCGCACATTCTTCTCAAGATTCACTCCTGACATCGGTTGAAGAAAAAAATGCCTGAAGTCCAGGAAAAGATATTTTTCAGGATCGATACCCTCCTGAGGATAGATAAGCTTAAGCTCATCCCCCAGCCTGATTAAAATATCCTCACCGGACTTCGGACTCACACATATCCAGTCAATTCCGTCAGGCGCGGCCAGAGTGCCATTGGTTTCGAGCAGAATTTCAAATCCACGCTCGTGTAAAGTGTCTACAAGCTCTGAATCAAGCTGCAGCAGTGGTTCACCACCTGTGCATAAAATTTTTCGCGATGGGACATCTCCCTGCCAGCATCGACATGCAGCTTCAGCGAGGGAGTCGGATGACGAATATTCACCCCCTGAGAAACCATTGATTCCTGCAAAATCAGTATCGCAGAATGAGCAGTCAAGATTGCATCCTTCGAACCTGCACAGGACAACTGCAGCCCCGGTGTTGGCCCCTTCACCCTGCAGCGTGTAAATCATCTCTTTTACTCTGTAGCTCATTCGCATCCGCATTTCCCGCAGTAGGCAGCAGGATCTTTCAGGCCGTTCTCCCTGAAACCCTTCAACCTCAGATAACATGCATCACAGCGACCGCAAGCCCGCCCTTCTCTGTCAGGATTGTAGCAGCTTACAGTCAATGAATAATCAACACCAAGTTCGAGTCCCAGCCTGATAATCTCAGCCTTTGTCATATTAAGAAGCGGGGTATGAATTTTCGTGGGATAACCTTCAACCGCTGTTTTTGTCGCGAGATCCGCAAGCCTCTGAAAAGCTGAGATGTACTCCGGACGGCAATCAGGATAACCACTGTAATCCAGGGCATTGACACCGATGAAAATGTGCCCTGCATCTATCGCCTCAGCCCATCCCAGAGCCATTGAAAGGAAAATTGTATTCCGTGCGGGGACATACGTCGGAGGTATTTCCCCGGGAATTCCAATGGTTACACTGTTTACCGGCACATTCCCCGTACCGGTAAGCGCGGATCCTTCGAAAAGGCGGGGATCAAGAGATACTGTTATATGATCCTCGGTTCCCAGCATCCCGGCAATATCGGCAGCGGCTTTAAGTTCCGGTGAATGCCGCTGACCGTAACTGAAAGACATAGCGTATATGCTGAAATCCTCGGCTCTGGCAACAGCCAGGGTCGTCGCGGAATCAAGGCCGCCGCTGAGAAGAACTACGGCTCTACTCTCCCTGTTCATAATTTCTCCAGGTTAACAGGTCAGTTCAGTATCATCACTTTCCTTGTCAAAACGGTTCCGGGAGCACTCAATTTGATCAGGTAGAGTCCTGCGGATAGAGATTCGCCTGAATCGCCCGTAATATCCCAGACAGAGACATGATCGCCTGGAGCGGTTTCACAGTTCAGAGCGGCTACCCGTCTGCCATCCAGACTATACACGGCAAGGTCAGTAATTCTGCCCATTTGCGGTATGTGCAGTTCTATGCTCATCTGTGAAGCGGCCGGATTCGGGTACGGCTCCCCCATCCAGTAAACCAGTGGATCAACCGGGGCTCCTTCCATTCCGGTAGTCGTCAGGTCTATGCTGTACACCTGTCCCCCGTTGCCAAACGCTCTTGCATGAACGGCCTTGCCGGATGCAGTCGCATAATTTCCGTCAGAACTTACACTTACGCTGAATATAGAGCCCGGTTCGTCTATGTCATCCAGAATATTCAATATCACGCCGCCACTGCGATCAAAGGCTGTGAAAACATCACCAAAGGTCCCCTGATACTGTCCCCAGCTTCCGGCAACGATTACCGTGCCATCTTCGCTGATATCAACAGAAGTGACATAATCTCCATATTCGTTATACTGCCACAGCTGGGTCGGTGAGCCTCCTGCAGGCCAGTCGAACGCAATGACCTTCCCCCTCAGCGGGCTGGTTCCCATTGTTCCGCCTGCTGCGGTCTGCCCGTCGCCGCTTATCCCCACGCCTGTTGCCCAGGTATGCCCTGTATAGAAATTCAGAAGCTGAATCCAGGAAGTTCCATCGAATTCATAGAACTTGATGCGTCCATAGAAGTCGCCATTCACCAGTCTTGTGCCGTCATCGGAGATTCTGGCAGGAACCTGACTGTAATTCCCCACAGGAGTGCCTACAAGGCTTCCGTCAGTCATATCGTAAACCATGCATCCGGAAGAAGCATCATAGACCGAGGCCACTACTCGTGAATTATCACCGCAGATCTCCACGCCGTCTGTCTGACTTCCTACAGCAAACAGCGCAGTCTGCCAGAGCGCGGAACCGGTGGAAGTATCCACGCATATGAGCGAATCTCCCGAGCTGTTGATGTAGACAAGATACAGGCCGTCAGATGAAATATCCTGTTTTCTTCCGGGATCAAGAGATAAATCAGGCACGGATGACCCGGACAGCCATGCAAATATTCCGTCTATATTGGAAGCTGCTGAGAACATCAGAGTATCCTGCCCCGCGGCTACATCCATATCCCATTCATTACCCGGCATAGAAAAATTCCAGAGAGGTATTTCCGATCCGAATGTATCATATCTGGAAATTCTGTCGTTGTTGAGATACCAGCTGACCAGAATCCCTTCACCATCCCTGCATATCACCGTTTCGTTTGCTATTGCAGCCTGATGATTCCTATCAACCCAGAAAACCGCTGGTGACAGATCTGCGCCGCCCGTATCGCCGGCTTCCTGTAATATCTGTCCCGTGTTCTCAAGAATTTCTCCATTGATCTCTGTCATCAGTTTTGTGATAACACAATCATCTGAATCTGTTTCAGTGATTTCAGTGAAACCTGTAAATCCTGAACCCAGCATCGCGATAACTATCAGGTATTCCAACATAACATCCCCCCTGCTGATTCGTTCATAATAACTTATTCAAATTATATCTGTTTTTCTCTCTATTCCCCACTGCTGAAAAACTGATATGACTATTTCTATTCCTGATCAACTACTGGCAAATCAATCATATAAACTCTCTGAAATCCCAATATCGGATCGAGATCCCAGGCCAGACTGCCATTCGGAGTAATGCTGAACTGCCAATGTTTTCCTGCCCTTGGGAACTCCGCGGTACCGATATGGTCTCCATTATTATCAATTATATCAAATACGGGTCTCTCTTCTGTTCCCCGCTGTATCCACAGATTTCCACGGCTGTCAACTCCCAGACCCACTATGAGTGTGTGGAAGGGATCCGGCTCAAAGCCTTCAGGGAGAGTGTTCAAACCAAGGGAAGAAAATTGAATTCTCGCATATTCTGTTTCTTCGAGCAATTCCTGTTGAGTTTTCGCGACTGGCGGAATTCCCAGAGATACAGTAAAAAGAAGATTCCCCTCAATATCCCAGCAACGAACTTCATAATCACCTGTAGATCTGCGGCTGTAGAAAACCCGTCCCTCACCATCAGAAGTCATGATTGAGCTCCCCTGCAAGCCGGTCATGGATGAGGATATTTCCTCAATATTCATCACTACTGAATCTGAGAGTAATACCAGTTCCCGCCGGGTATCATTCAACGAATACAGAGCGGGCTTGAATACTGCCAGAACTTCGGAACCATGAAGGTCCAGGTCGATCTCATAACCGGCGATTTGATCCACGCCTGCTGAAACAATCGCTTCCGGTGGAAGCAATAGCCATTCCGCCAGATCTGAGAGACTTTCGCCATTGCGGTCAAGAACAACAAGAGACAGCTTACCGAAGTCCCGCACTACGATCCTGCCGTCCGGCTGCAAGGCCATTTCCATAGGATACGCAAACTCGCCGGGCCCATTTCCCCTCCTTGAGAGGATAGACAGATAGGTGCCTTCAGGGGTGAACTTCCTGATGCAGCAGGCAATCTGATCAAGCAGGAGTATCGATCCTGATGGTGTTATTTCAGCATCAACAATCGAGCCAAAGACGTAGCAGGAATCACCGGTTTCAATACCTATGCTGTCAAGCACAGTAATGCTCAACCTTTCGGAAAATGGTTCAACCCATTGTGAATCAGCGCATCCTGAATGCAAAGATACAGCCATGCAAAAGAGAAAGGTCAAGATGCCCTGTCTATGAAAATTCATTTTCCTCCATTTTTCATCGCCTGTTCCCGGAAGCATGACCATATGCTGACTGCGTGAATAGCATCCGGATAGTAGATCTTTACGATTTCGTCAACTTGCGCTTCGCTCATGCCGGGTTGAATTCGGCCAAGGATCTGATTCACACCATCCGGAAACAGAGGTTCTTCGACGGCGAATGCGCCTGATGTGACTGAGAGCATCAAGATTGCTGCGGTGATCAGTTTCATTTTCCCCCTTCGCAGGTACACTAAAAGATTCGGATCATATCATTTCGATAAACAAATCGAACTGTCAGTATTGCATATTAATATATGCATATATCATCTCATGCCACTGATGCGTTTCGCGAAGCAATCTGTTGAAATAAGCGGATTTTGAACGTAAAACATTGCTTTCTATCAATCTCAGAAGTAGATTCATTGTATAGATTGCAGTTCGTATTCTACATTCCGAAATCCAACGTTTAAAGAATACATATGATATTCATGTGGAGGCTATTATGGTTGAAGTAAGACCCTTTCACGGGCTTCGCCCGATAAAAGAACTGGCTGAGAAGATCGCCTCTCGCCCTTATGACGTACTCGATTCTGACGAAGCGCGTGAACTTGTGAAAGAGAATCCTCTCAGTTTTCTGAGAGTTGTAAAACCGGAAGTTGATCTTGGGCCGTCTATCGATCTTTACGACAGTTCTGTGTATGAACAGGGAGCCAGAAATCTTCGCCGACTAATGGAAAACGGAGCGATGATTCAGGAAGAACTGCCCATATTTTACTTTTACCGTCAGATCATGGGTGATCATTCGCAGGTTGGTCTTGTTGCAACCGTTTCCGCACAGGACTATCGGAACAATCTCATCAAGAAACATGAGTTCACAAGAAAAGTAAAGGAAGAGGACAGGATCCGGCATATAGAAACCCAGAACGCTCAGTGCGGGCCGGTCTTCCTTACCTATCCCGATGTTTCTGAACTTGACTCATTGCAGGTTCGAATTTGTGATACAACTGATCCCGAATACGATTTTACCGCTCCGGACGGCATCAGACATACTCTCTGGCTTATAAATAATGATGAAGATATAAAAATGATAGAGAGTGTCTTTTCCAGAGTACCCTCTCTTTACGTCGCGGATGGACATCACAGAAGCGCCGCGGGCACAATCATCGCGGAGAGAAGACAGAAGGGCAACAGCGGACATACGGGCAATGAGGAATACAATTACTTCCTGGCCGTGATATTCCCGAAGAGTCAGATGAAAATCCTGCCGTACAACAGAGTCGTTGCTGATCTGAATGGGAATACAGTGAATGAATTCATTGACAGAGTAAAAGAGAAATTTGCTGTATCAGAGTGTTCTAATAAGTCACCAAACCAGAATCTCATGTACTCCATGTACCTGGACAGCAAATGGTACAGCCTTGAACCAAGGAAGGGCAGTTTTCCGACAGATGATCCTGTAAAAAGCCTTGACGCCAGCATTCTCCAGGAAAATCTTCTGAATCCTGTTCTGGGAATCGAGGATCCGCGCACCAGTGAAAGAATCAAATTCGTAGGGGGAATCCGTGGAACTGAAGAGCTGGAGAGACTTGTGAATTCCGGTAAGTATTCCGTAGCCTTCTCTCTGTTCCCGACATCAATTGATCAACTCATCAATGTGGCTGACAGCGGTAACGTCATGCCTCCAAAATCCACCTGGTTCGAACCCAAGCTTCGAAGTGGAATGGTGGTGCACGTATTGTGAAGAGAAATATCTTCACTGTTTCCATTTGCTTTCTTGCCGCTTTGATTGCTTGCGGGGATGACGATGGTGCTTCCGGTACTGTGAAATCATTTGCCGCAGCTATTGCTGATTCCAGCTATGCTGAAGCCTGGTCTCTCATAACACCGGAAAGCCGTCAATGGTACGATTCAACCTCTGTAATACTTCATGAATTCGGCTGGACGGAATCCCGGGAAGCTGCATGCAGGCTTGCGGGAGACATGACGGAAGAAGAATTCCAGAACCTTACAGGTGAAGATCTTTTCGCGAGGATGGCCGGCAGCTCTTCAGATGCACATAATCTCAGTACCAGCATAAAGTCTGTCAGCTACCCTGACAGTCTGGTCTGTGTAGTTGTCGTCAGAACAGATGATGGTCTCCAGGAGGTTATCGTCAGAAAATTCGGAGAGAGCTGGCTGATAGATCTGACCAGCCTGACTCCACCGTTTGAAGAGGGAGAGTAGTATGAATGGAAAGAACAGGGGTATCATTATTTTCGCATTTCTTTTCGGCGGGGTCGGAATACTCTTCCTGCTCTGGGGTCTGGGGGTATCAGTCGGCAAATGGTGGCCGGCTTTCTTCACCGCAGTGGGACTCGCTTCATTCGCGCGGGGAATACGCGAAATGGGAAATGTAATAATGGGTTTGCTTCTTGTGGGCTGGAGCATCGCTGGAATCGTCTGCCTCCATGCAAGCGAGCTTGAGATCGATCATGCCCTGCCATTCTTCATAGGCGTATTCATTCTCTGGACCCCGCTGGCCTGGCTCTTCGGAAAGTTTCTGAGTACGGATACAAAGTAGTTTCACGCACCAGAGCGACTTGTTTTTAGGGGACACCCACCATAGAGTGGATGTCCCCGTTCGCTTTTTCAGGGTGGATGTCCCCTCATATGGGGTTATGAATTGTGGTTCGCTATATGAGCGTCTCCGGCATAGACTTTACGGATAGCGCCGGAGGGAAGTTTCAATATGAGGGATCCGTTATTTGACAATCCTGTGGCAACACCGGCAATTGTTTCTGATGGGGTTTCTATTCTGACATTCCTGCCAATCAGGAGTGAGTATCTTTCCCATTCTGCAATATATCTTTTCAAATTCCGTTCCTGCAGCCATTCCAGGTAAATTTCCTCCAGTTCTTCCAGCAGAGATGCGGAAAGCTTTATTCTTGAATACTCCTGACCCGTTTCCAGTTTCAGAGATGTAGCGATATCGGAAATGCATGAATCCATAGATGTTACATTCACATTAATACCGATTCCCACAACTAAATGATGGATATGATCAGTGTCGGATTTCATTTCGCAGAGTATTCCGCACACTTTTTTTCCGCGGCATAGAATATCGTTGGGCCACTTGATCTTAAAAGGAAGGCCGGAATTCAACTGTTCCAGAACTCTGACTACAGCTAGAACTGAAATCACAGGGATTTGTGAAGCTTCCGCAGGCGAAACGGACGGACGAAGAATAACAGACATGTAAAGATTGCACCCGGGAGGAGAGAACCATTCTCTACCCCGTCTTCCACGTCCACCGGTCTGGGAATCGGATGTAACCACTGTCCCATGAGGCGCTCCGTCGGAAGCAAGAAGCATGGCAACGCTGTTTGTGGAATCTATTTCCCTGTGGAAAATAATTGTCTCTCCGATAGTCCTGGTACTGAGTAAACAGTGTATTTCCTCCTCAAATGGCATATCGGGAGATGAAACAAGATGATAGCCTTTGTTGGGAACAGCATCTATTATGTACCCTGTTTTTCGCAGTTCTCTAATATGTTTCCAGATTGCAGCACGGGTTATCTCGAATTCCGTAGATATCCACTGACCTGAAATATAACCTGCGCTCGATCTGAGCATTTCAAGAATTCCGCTTGAGACTTTATCCATTGCTATTACCCCATTTAAATCTGATGATATCCAGAACGGGAAGATTAAAATATCGTCTGAACCATGAAAATCTTTGTTCGGATTGTCAACCTGTCATATCGATTTGGTTGACATTAAGTGCCTCCCGCAAGTGAAGGGTCAGTCTATGAAAATCGGCTGCATGAGATAAAGAATCTGCTCCGGGTTGAATAAGTCCAGAATTCCGGATGTGATTCCGAAACCGGGCATTTCAATTGAGCCGGGAAAAGAAGGAGTCGGATATATATGTACACGGAGTTCTTCATCCGGATCCATTCCTGATATTCCCGCAGCGTAATGAACAGCGTCAACCACCCCGCCGATCTCATCCACAATTCCTATCTCGATTCCGTCGATTCCGGACCAGACTCTGCCCTGAGCAATGGAATCAACTTCCTCGAAGGTCATCTCCCGGCCTGAAGCCACAGTTTCGACAAATCGGTTATACCCTTCCTCCATCAGGTCGAAGGTTCTGCCGCGTTCCACATCCGTATACGGACGGAAGAAACTGGACATAGACGCCATTGAACCTGTTGATACTTCTTCCACATTGATGCCGAGGCTATCTAAAAGTTCTCCACAGGAGAATTTGCCGGATATTATCCCGATAGAACCTGTTATCGTCATTCTGTCCGCGAATATTCTGTCTGCTCCACAGGCCATATAGTAACCTCCTGATGCGGCAACACCGCCCATGGATACTATCACCGGGATTTCTTTCCTGATACTTTCCACTGCGTGATGCATATCATTACTGGCGAGAGCATCACCGCCAGGAGAATCTATCCGGAGGACAACGGCTGAAGCGCCGGGCTGCGACGCGGCAGTCCGAAGAGCGTCACAAATCGATTCGCTTCCCATGGTTCTTCCAAATGGGAATGATGATCCACTGGACCCCGTCCAGATATATCCGGTAGCAACAACAACTGCTATGTGGCTGTCCTGCCCCCAGACCTTGTATTCAGGTATGGAAGAAGCGTACTCTTTAAGGGAAACTGCTGTGAAATGCCTTCCAAAATCCTCTCCTGCCAATTCCTCAATTTCATCCTGGAAGGAGACCCCATCAACCATCCCTGCGGTAACAGCTCTCCCCGCCGTATACGGACCGGCGTTCATTATTACATGGAGTTGAGCTGGTTCCAGGCCCCGTCCATTAGCTGCACCTGCTATTAATTCCGCCTGCAGCGACTCCAGCAGGCTTGTCATGGCCCGTCTCTGAGCGTCGGACATGTCGGATCTTGTCAGCATATCACTTGCGCTCTTGTATTCACCGATATGCAACAGATCAGGATAAATGCCTATACGGTCAAGAAAATCTCTCAAGAAGATAGCTTCTGAGGAAAGACCTATGAATGCAACCGATCCGGATGGATGCATCCAGATTCTGCTCGCACAGGACGCAACATAATACTCAGCGTTACTGCCGTTCTCCAGAAAGACATAAACCTTTTTGCCTGATCCTACTATTCTGCTGAGAAGAGCACGGATCTCTTCAGCCTGAGCAAGAGAACCAACAGATCCTCTGATATCCACTATCACTCCGGCTACGGAATTGTCAGAAACAATTCTGTCGAGCAGAAGAGCCGTCTCGGTGTAGCTGGGCTGGATCCCGCTGAGGAAAGGTCTTTGCTGAAGCTCATCCATATCCCCAATTTCAAAACGCACGAATCTGCCGGAAGGAACGAGCAGATCAGGGCCAGGTTCAGATGAGAAGGTGAAATCGCCCCTGAAATTGGTGTAAGAGTAATTCTCGTCTGTTGTTGCCCCGCAGGCGAAGGATGTTGTCCCGAATCCGGCTTCAAGTCCAAAACTGATATGGTTACTTCCCGCTTCAGCGCGAACAGTAAGGCCGTCCATGGGTCGGAATTCAACTCCCCCGGAAAATCGGCTGTTATCAAACTCTCTTTCGGTTTCAAAATCAGTAACGAGTGTAAACTGATTCCCAAAAGGTCTGACCGCAAATCCGGCTCTGTAGACAGCTTCCACATCATCACCGGGAAGATCGACTCCTCCTCGCCGGACCATTCCGAAACTGAACCATTCAACGGGTCGAACAGTCAGGCCGAACGTAAAGAAATGTTTTCCGGACCATTGATTTCCTTTAACCGTTGGATCGAACCAGGTGTAACCGGCGCCAATGGACGATGTCTGATTAAACAGGTACGTTCCGCATGACAGAGTGAATCGTCGCATGTCGTAATCATCGTTCCACCATCCCGAGAAACCTGCTCCGGGAAATGCTATGGATAAACGGTCAACCCCCTCAAAGGCGCTGTCAGAAGCAGCCATGCCTATTCTCATTCGGAGGCTGTTTACAAAATTGTATCCTGCAGGGTTGATCAGTTCCGGATTGCCGACTTCAGGGTAAGCCACCCATTCAAATATCTCCAGGGGACCCGGAGCTGCAGCTGCTGCTGCGATAGAGGAAAACAGCACCAGTAGAAATGCTAAGCTGATCAGTTTCATCCCTTACTCCTTCTTCTGCTGAACCGGAAAATTAATTATACACATTCATACATCTTGATTTCACGAATAAGGGATGAATTTTCGACAAATCAGATCGGGTGTATTATCGGATCTTCCTTCAGCACTCTGCTGAGTATATATGAAGCCCTGTCTGCCTCTTCATCGGGCAGGACAACGAATATCCTGTTCCTGCTGGCAGCTACATGCTTCACATCTACACGTTCTTTTGAAAGTGCGCTCAGCGCAAGAGTCATGGTACACATTACATTCTCGCAGACAGTCTCCTCAAGATCAAAACTCAGTATGGCAAGATCATGCTCCACGGTTACGTTTTCAATACCGATTGCATCCCCGGTTTTCCTCAGTACTTCCTCTGCTTTCTGAAAGCAGCTTTCCCCGACACTGAAGGAGATATCTCCCTCGGTTTCCCCATGTTCCGTATTGAACATGTGCAGGATGTTGATTTCCTTCTGCCCGAGAGCTGTAAAGAGTCTGCCTGCTATGCCGGGTTTTGCTGGAACATGATGACAGGTGAACCGTACTATCTTTCTTCTCCTTGTCATAAGAATCTCGCTCATATACTATCCTTTCCGGCACTCTTCCCGGAGGACAGCATCAGCTGCCCTCCGGAATATCAGTCATCTTACCGAATCTACAGCTGTTTTGACAGCTTCTTCAATAAGGTCTATTGGAGGCTGAGCTATATCTCCGTCATCCATGAGTTTCTGTACAAGATTCCTTGCCTTCATGATGTCGGATCTTGCTTCTTCCAGAACCTGTTCCCTTGTCTTCTGCAGTCTGGCCACTCCATCCTTGATGGCCTGCATCGCGACATCAGCAGCCTCTTCAGGGAATACATCCGCCTCATCCATAGTTGGGATGATATAGTCGGGCGACAAGCCTTTCCTCCCAGCGAAATTCGCAAGAGAACGGGCTGCCGCGACAGCCATATTGTCAGTTATCTTCGTCGCTCTGACCAGAAGGGCGCCTTTCAGTATTCCGGGGAATCCAAGGGAATTATTGACCTGGTTGGGGAAATCACCCCGACCGGTAGCTACAATCGCTGCTCCTGCTTCCCTGGCTTCGTAAGGATATATCTCGGGCACCGGATTCGCGCATGCGAACACAATAGGATCTCTCGCCATTGATCCGATCCATTCCTTCGGAATAAGACCTGGTCCCGGCCTGGAGACCGCAATTAATACATCTGCTCCCTTCATAGCCTCTTCGTGAGTTTGTATTAAATTCGGATTCATCGCCTGACAGAGTTCCCACTTCCTATAGAAGCGCTCATCGGCCCTGATATCTTCTCTGTCCGTGGAAAGGCTTCCTCTGGAATCAAACATCACCATTTTTGAAGGATCACCGCCAGCCGTAATTATCAGCCTTGCGATTGTAGTATTGGACGCTCCCGCTCCGATGAAGACAATCCGGACATCTTCGAGTTTTTTTCCGACAACCTCAAGAGCTCCAAGCAGTCCCGCAAGAGTAACGCATCCGGTTCCCTGGGCATCATCGTGCCAGACGGGAATATCGCATTCCTCTCTCAGAGTATCAAGAACTTTAAAACAGTTCGGCTGCGAGATATCCTCGAGATTGATCCCTCCGAAGCTGGGCTGAACCATCTTCACGAAATCAATGATCTTGTCGGGATCAGGATTACCGTTCTTATCGCGATTATCTATGCAGAGCGCTACCGCATCCACCCCTCCAAGGTATTTCATCAGGAATGCTTTACCCTCCATAACGCCAAGGCCTCCGGGAGGAGTACAGTCACCATCTCCGAGAACCCTTGTGGAATCACTTACGACAGCAATGAAATTACCCTTGTTCGAGAGTTCGTAGGCAGCTTCGTTATTATCCCGGATGGTGGTCGATACTTTTGATACACCAGGAGTGTACCAGACGTTGAACCAGTTGAAACCGTAAACCCCGGCCTTGGGAACTGTCATCATTTTCCCTTTGTAGAACTTGTGGGCACTGTAAGCCAGTTCTTTCAGAAAGACGGTTTTTGCCTTTGCAATCTGTTCCTGGGAAAAATCCTCAGGAAACAGATCTCCAAGATTTTTCAGGGTCAGGTCGAATTCTTTCATTTCTCCATCCCGTTCATATTCAGAGTTAGTACAGCATTTACCCTATTCCTCGCGGCGGTATTCTGCGACTCCCGCCTCGAAGAGATCATTACCTTTAATATCATTCACAACGAACAGAGGCATCCGTTCAACAATAAGCCTTCTGATTGCTTCAGGGCCAAGGTCTTCGTAGGCGATAACCTCAGCCTGCTTCACAGAAAAGGCGATCCCGGCTGCAGCTCCGCCTACGGCGGCAAAATATACCCCTTTGTTCTTAACCATGGATTCACGCACCTGCATTGATCTGGGGCCTTTGCCAATTGTTCCTTTCAGGCCGTTCTTCAGCAGCAGCGGAGTGAATGTGTCCATTCTGTAGCTGGTAGTAGGTCCGGCAGAATTCATTATCTGCCCGGGTCTTGAAGGAGCAGGACCAACATAGTATATGACAGCACCCTTCAGATCGAAGGGTAGCTCTTTCCCGTCTTCAATGAGTTTGACCAGACGTTTGTGCGCCGCATCACGACCTGTGTAGATCTCTCCCGAAAGAAATACTTTATCTCCGGATTCAAGATTGCTGATCTGATCATCATCAAGGGGAGTTCTCAATTCTACTGTCTTCAATGCAATCTCCTCCTAAATAATTGTTTCGCCGTGCCTGCTGACATGGCATTGAATATTTACAGCAACAGGCATGGAAGCGATGTGGCATGGAACAGTTTTTATATGCACCGCAAGAGCGGTTGTTCTTCCGCCGAGTCCCTGTGGTCCAATGCCCAGGTTATTGATTCTGCGAAGAAGTTCATTTTCAACCTCGTTGAATTCAGGATCCGGATTGGGTTCACCAATTGTCCGGAAAAGAGCTTCTTTCGCGAGCATGGCGCATCGCTCAAAACTCCCTCCTATCCCAACACCAACTACTATGGGAGGACATGGATTACCACCTGATCTGGATACTCTGTCAACAACGAAATCCTTTACTCCTTCAATACCCTGCGCTGCTGTCATCATGCGGACTTCGCTCATATTCTCCGCGCCGCCGCCCTTGGGAGCGAACTGTATCCTTACTTTGTCTCCCGGGACAATCCTGGTATAGATAATTGCAGGCGTATTGTCTGTTGTATTCTTTCTCTTAAGCACAGGATCAGCAACGATGGACTTGCGAAGGTAGCCTTCAGCGTAGCCCTGCCGTACCCCTTCGTTTATGGCATCTTCAAGAGCTCCTCCGGTGAAATGAACTTCCTGACCGACCTCCAGGAATACAATTGCTACACCTGTATCCTGACAGATCGGCATCTTCTCACGCTCAGATATCTCATGATTCTCCAGAATCACCTGGAGGATTTCCCGCCCAAGGGAAGACTCCTCTTTTTCAAGCGCTTTTCTCAGAGCGTTCTTCACGTCATCACCGAGATAGATATTCGTGCTGATGCTGAGATCTTTGACCGCTTTTATGATGGAAGTAACGTCAATTTCTCTCAATTTCAACCTCCCAGCTTCTCACTGATAAGTTTAACAATGTGCTCGACTGTATCCGCAACAGGTATGCCATGATCCCTGAGAACTTCAACCTTCGCTGCCGCGGTGCCGGACGCGCCTTCAACAATGGCTCCCGCATGGCCCATTCTCTTTCCCGGCGGGGCGCTTCTTCCAACGATGTAGCCGACAACCGGCTTGGTGATGTGCTCTTTAACGAAGGCAGCGGCATCCTGCTCGTCAGAACCACCGATTTCTCCCACAATTACTACCGCTTCAGTATCTTCATCGTTTTCGAGCAGAGCAAGATAATCATTGTACTTCATGCCGATAACCGGGTCTCCGCCCATGCCGATAGCGGTCGACTGCCCGAAACCGGCAGCGGTAAGCTGATTAACGACTTCGTATGTAAGCGTTCCGCTTCTGGAGATAACGCCCACAGGTCCCCGTTTGAATATTCCACCAGGCATGATTCCCACCTTTGATTCACCTGGTGAAATAAGACCGGGGCTGTTCGGACCCACCAGACGGGTTCCGAGTTCATTCAATTCCATCAGAACGCCTGACACATCCAATACCGGGATTCCTTCAGTGACCGCAACCACTAGATTTATCCCGGCATTTGCGGCAGCCAGAATTGCGTCCTCTGCAAAGGGTGCCGGCACAAAAAGCACACTGCATTCAGCATCGGTTTCCTCAACAGCTTCCTGTGCTGTGTTGAAAATCGGAACTCCTTCAAGATATGTCCCGCCTTTTCCCGGATGCACTCCGGCAACGATGTTTGTCCCGTATGCTATCATCTCCTTTGCGTGAAAATATCCGTCACGGCCAAGACCCTGAACCATTACCCGCGAATGTCTGTTTATCAGTATGCTCATCAGCTGACACCCCCCTTTGCTGCAAGGCTAATTGCTTCAAGAGCTCCTCTGGTCATATCTCCTGTTGCACTTATACCGAAATCGGAGAGAATTCTTCTCCCTTCCTCTTCATTTGTTCCGGTAAGCCGAACAACAAGGGGCAGGTTGGTTTTTATCTGTTCCAGGGCTTTGACAAGTCCGTTTGCGACATCGTCGCAGCGCGTTATACCGCCGAAAACATTTATGAAAATAGCTTTTACGTTTTCATCTGATACCAGAAGCTCCATGGCATGAACAACCTTTTCCGGGCTTGAACTGCCTCCGATATCGAGAAAATTCGCGGGAGTTCCTCCCAGATGCTTGATAATATCCATAGTAGCCATTGCAAGACCGGCTCCGTTCACCATGCAGCCAATTTCTCCATCGAGCTGCACATAGCTCAATCCATGTCTGGAAGCTTCAAGTTCCTTCTCTTCGGATGGAGTCGGCAATCGCAATTCTTCCAGTTCAAGATGTTTATACATGGCGTTTTCATCCAGTACGATTTTCGCGTCGAGAGCAAGAATGGAACCATCCGAAAGCTCCGCGAGCGGATTAATCTCTGCAAGAGATGCGTCTACATTTCTGAAACACTTCCAGAGCTTCACCATTATTGATGCTGTCGCCAGAGCTTTTTTCTTATCATCAAATAACTGGAAAGCCACTTGTTTGGCTTCAAATGATCGTAAACCTCTTTCCGGATCGATATCCTGGAATATGATTTTTTCAGGGGAATCAGCCGCGACTTTCTCTATGTCGACTCCTCCGGACGCGGAAGCCATCATTACCGGGATTTTCTTTCTTCTGTCAATCGTTATTCCTATGTAATATTCACCTGCAATTGATACAGCCGGATCTACAAGCACCCTTTGAACCACAAGATCCTTTATTGTCATTCCAAGTATTGCATCTGCTGCCCTGCGGGCTTCAGCAGGAGTCTCAGCGAGCTTCACACCCCCGGCTTTTCCTCTTCCGCCTGCCTGAACCTGAGCCTTGATCACAACAGGACATCCAATTTCCTGAGCAGCGCTCTCCGCTTCACTTGCTGAGGTCACCATTATCCCGGCAGGAGTGGGGATGCCATGCTCTCTGAACAGTTTCTTTGCCTGAAATTCTTCGAGTTTCATTGCTTTTCAGATTGTCCTTTCATAAGACCGAAACAGTTGGAGAATCCTCTCACAAATTCAACAGATACCAAGTAATAACAATATCACATACTCATGAATGAAAACAGGTGATATTCCCGGAACAAACTTTTCAATCACACCTGCTTTTTTCATTAAATAGTGCTTATATTGAAACCTGATGAAAATGGTAATGTGAATTTCAGAAAGGTATTAATGACTGTTCAAGAAGTGAGAACTCGACTGGCTCCGTCCCCCACCGGCGACCCGCACGTAGGCACTGCGTATCAGGCTCTCTTCGGGTACGTCTGGGCCAGGAAAAACAATGGTTCTTTCATTTTGAGAATAGAAGATACTGACAGGGAGCGATCAAAACCTGAGTACGAGAAATCAATAATCGATTCCCTCAGGTGGCTCGGTCTGGAATGGGATGAAGGCCCTGAAACAGGCGGACAATTCGGACCGTATCGGCAAAGTGAAAGACTGGATATATACCAGGAGCACATCAACCGTCTTGTTGCGGAGGGCTATGCGTATCCATGCTTCTGCACGAAGGAACGTCTCGCGGAACTGAGGAAAGAATGCCAAAAATCAGGCGCAGGCAGCGGTTATGACCGTAAATGCAGGAACATTTCTCCGGAGGAAGCCACCGGAAGAATTGAAGCCGGTGAGAATTTCGTTGTTCGGATGAAGGTTCCTCTTGAGGGCAAGTGCGTATTTGAAGATCTGCTGAGAGGTAAAATAGAGAAGGACTGGGAATCGATTGATGATCAGGTGATAATGAAAGCGGATGGATATCCGACATATCACCTGGCCGTTGTCGTTGATGACCACCTGATGAAGATATCTCATATCATCAGAGGTGAAGAGTGGATAAATTCTGTTCCGAAACATGTTCTGCTCTATCAGTACTTCGGATGGGAACCACCTGTATACTGTCATCTGCCTCTGCTCCGGAATAAGGATAAAAGCAAACTTTCCAAAAGGAAGAATCCTGTTTCGATCGAATGGTACAGAAAGAACGGAATCCTTCCCGAAGCTCTGCTTAACTTTATCGGTATGCTGGGCTGGCACCTGTCAGATGACAAAGAGAAATTCTCTGTCGAAGAGATGATCGAGAACTTCAGACTGGAGGATATCAGCCTCGGAGGCCCTGTATTCGATCCGGATAAACTCCTCTGGTTGAACGGAAAATATATCAGAGAGAATTTCAAAACAGAGCAGCTTCTTGACAGACTGGTTGAATGGGGGCTGAACAGAGATCACTTCAAAAAAATACTTGAAATATCGAAAGGGAGAATGAACGCCCTTTCCGACTGGGGAGAGATGACGAGTCATTTCTTCTGCGGCAAGGTTCCGCTCACTGCAGAAGGTCTTCTTATGAAGGACATGTCTCATACGCAGACATGCGAAATCCTGCAGATCGTTCTATGGGAACTTGAGGGAATACAATCATTCTGCAAAGAACGCATCTACGAATCCTTCAAAAAGGTTGCGGATAAACTGGATATTAAAATGAAGCATCTCACCCAGCCATTTTACGTCGCAATGAGCGGCAAGAAGGTTTCAACCCCGCTGTTCGATACAATGGAAATCCTCGGCAGCGACATGAGCCGAATGCGCATCAGGTATGCAATGAATGAACTGGGCGGACTGTCAAAGAAAGCAATGAAGAAGCTGGAAAAACGATATCAGGAGGAATTCTCGAATAACTGATTTGTCCCGATAGACTTGACTGATCCATCAAGTCAGCTAATATTTGCGCCCTGAAATCAATATGCTCCCATCGTCTAGCGGCTAGGACGCTGGCCTCTCACGCCGGAAACCGGGGTTCGATTCCCCGTGGGAGCGCCACAATGCCGGGCATAACTTACTTAACTAATTCATTCGCATTAATATTATATTGCTAGTATAAATTCTCAAATGCTTGAATTATCCATGAATAGTGTATACAATTCAGGTATGCCAAAGACGATTTCCATTAGATAGATCGAACTGGTGAGTTAATCCTGAGTGAGTTAATCGAGTCGAAGGAATTCCCCGTGGGAGCACCAGGTTTCTGATATTATTCTGATCAGTTCTTCCGCAATCATCTCATTGGCTTCTGCGCTTACATGTGCTCCGGAATAATCAAGATAGACTTCATCCTCAGTTTCATCGAAGATAGTCCTGAAAGAAAAGTATCGAGTCGAATCAATTATCGATTCTTCAAAAAGGTCATAGCTTGCTTGAAGCAATTCTATGAATGCAGTATCTCCACCTGCAAGGAATGATTCATGCCCTCCTTCGTAGAATACATGTTCTCGATCCGAAAGGGCTTTATCTCCTGTCCAGATAGTCGGGTGCCATATGAACAGACAGTCGAATTCGTAGAAATCGGCAAGCGCTTCGATAACGCGGCAGTTTCCATAATAGACGCTGACAATCTGTGAGGTTAGCGTGTCAAAATTTATTCCCATTGTTCTGTAAGTTGGAATTTCAACCGTCTCCTGGGGCAGTATTCCCTTTGATCGAAGCGAGGTAACAAGAAGCCATGTATTTGTTTTGCTGAGGATAATTTTCCAAACAGGCATGATGCCAAGCGCTTCATCTGTTCCCTCAACCCTTCCAGCTATCGATTCCAGTGAATGGTGAACGCCTGCAAGTCCGTTCTCATAAGCACCCCAGACATCATTGAATCCATCATAGAATATCACAAGATCAGGGATATCGCCATTTCTGAGCTGCAGCATAAGCTCGATCACCTCCTGTGTAGAGGAATGGCCTGCCTGAGCAAGATTGAACACTGCGACAGGTTTTTCAATCAACTCCGATAAGTCCCTCTGCAGATTTGCTGCGATTGTGCCTGAATCAGATACACCCACACCCCACATTGCGGATCCCCCCAGCATCAAAACACTGAACGCGTCAGGATTATGTGATATTCCAGGAGTCAGGCGAAAACCATCATCAGTGATAGTTATCGAATCACAATTGATGATCGGGTTGGATCTCCATACAACAAAAGGTTCATAACGACCCGATACAACTATATACTCAACTTCATCCAGATGACCCACTTCAATCTTTTGCGCCCTGATCCTGAATCTTTCCGGATCAATCAGCTTTACCAGAACAAGAGACAGAAGATCAAGTATGATCACCGCAATTACGATACTAAGGAGTATCTTTGCTGTACTCCCGTAGAATACAGGAAAGCGCCGGCCGAGAAAACCGGTTATTATCAGAATAATTCCCGCTGCTGCAAAGATTATCTGATTACTGCTTAATCCTGAACTGGTGCTTAATCCCAGGAGATTTGAGAACAGCGCAAGCAGTATAAGCACACTGCCCGATACGATTGCAATTTTTCTAAGAACTTTCACCGTTGAATCGCTCAGTTTAGTATCTTTCATTATAATTCCCATTCAGTATATGTATTCAGAAGAATTTGTTTCAGTTAATCGTGTGAATTGATTGAATTTAATCAACTTGATTCTGTTTCACAACTTCATGGGGGGATTTCAATAGACGCCTGGATACTCGGTATTTCCGCTTTCTACCATGATTCAGCTGCCTGCCTGGTGCATAATGGCAGAATTGTAGCTGCGGCACAGGAAGAACGTTTCACGAGAAAAAAGCACGACCACCGATTCCCTGAACATGCCATCAGGTACTGTCTTGATGAAGGCGGCATAAATGCAGAGTCGCTCACCCATGTGGCTTTTTACGACAAACCGTTTCTCAAGTTCGAAAGACTCCTTGAGACATATCTTGCATTTGCACCATCCGGCCTGCCCTCTTTTCTGAAATCCATGCCCCTCTGGCTCAAGGAAAAGCTCTGGATGGGTGACCGCATCAGAAAAAACCTCGGAGAGTTCAACGGAGAGCTGTTTTATCCGGAGCATCATCAGTCACACTCCGCGTCGGCATTCTTCCCGAGCCCCTTCAAGGAAGCGGCCATCATAACAATGGATGGCGTCGGCGAATGGGCAACCGCATCATGGGGGATCGGTAAAAACAATCATATAGAACTCATGCATGAGTTACATTTCCCACACAGTCTGGGGCTTCTGTACACAGCGTTTACATACTACACAGGGTTTAGAGTAAACTCGGGAGAGTACAAAGTCATGGGGTTGGCTCCATATGGTGAACCCCGTTTTGCACAGACAATTCTTGAACACATCATGGACCTGAAAGAAGACGGCAGTTTCAGATTGAATATGAAATATTTCAATTACTGCCAGGGACTGACCATGACTTCCCGAGCATTCCACAAACTGTTCGGCGGACCTCCAAGAACTCCGGAAGAAATCATTACTCAAAGGGATATGGATCTTGCTGCATCGGTGCAGGCTGTTGCAGAAGAGGTTATGATGAGAACCGCGAAGCATGTAAAATCGGAAACCGGCCAGAGAAACCTCTGCATGGCAGGGGGTGTTTCACTTAACTGCGTTGCAAATGGAAAAATCCTTCGTGCCGGCCTTTTTGATAATATCTGGATTCAGCCTGCTGCGGGTGATGCGGGAGGCGCTCTCGGCGCAGCTCTTTTCGTATGGCACCAGGTTCTTGATAGAACCAGGGTTGCAGACGGAGTAAACGACAGCCAGAACGGATCCTACCTCGGACCGCACTGGAGTGATGATGAGATCGAATCCTGGCTCGTGAGCAGTGGATATCCGTATAGAAGGCTTGATGAAGAAAGTATCATAGAAGAAGTAAGCGATGCAATCATTTCAGGTAAAGTTATTGGATGGTTTTCCGGAAGAATGGAATTCGGTCCAAGAGCTCTGGGGAACAGATCAATTATTGGAGACGCCAGAAGCAAGGACATGCAATCACTGATGAACCTGAAGATCAAGTATCGGGAATCCTTCAGACCCTTCGCTCCATCGGTTCTCAACGAAGTTGCTGAAGAGTACTTCGAGATCGATGTGTCCAGTCCGTACATGCTTCTCGTTGCGCCCGTCCGCAAAAACCGCAGGAATGAGTCAACTGAAGAAGAAAATCTTTTCGGGATGGAGAAACTGAAAATTCCCAGATCGGATATCCCGGCGGTTACTCATGTGGATTATTCCGCCCGTATTCAGACTGTAGACGGAAAGTACAACCCTAAATATCATAATCTTATATCAAGGTTCATGAACAAAACCGGCTGCGGAGTAATCATAAACACGAGTTTTAATGTAAGAGGTGAGCCTATCGTATGTTCACCGTACGATGCTTATCTCTGTTTCATGAGAACGGAAATGGATATGCTCGCTCTGGGTAATTGTCTGCTCCTCAAGGAAGAACAGCCTGAACTGACAGAGGAAAAGGACTGGAAAAAGGTATTCAAGCTTGACTGATGGAGATATCGGTATGGATCAAATCCGCAAACTGAAGAAGTTCGGTCTGACAATGGCAGGAGCATTTGCAGTCCTGGCCATCCTGTTCTACATTAAAGATAAGCCTTTATGGCTCTTTTCCGCTGGATTGTCCGGATTTTTTCTGTTTACGGCTCTTGTAACCCCCTCTATTCTGCAGCCGCTGGAAAAATACTGGATGAAGCTCGCAGTCATTATGGGCTTTATCGTAACAAATATTCTGCTGACTCTTGTATTCTTTATCGCTGTCGTTCCTACCGGACTCATTATGCGCCTTCTGGGAAAGGATCCTCTCCGAATGCGTTCCCGGAAGAACACAGGGTCATACTGGCTGGTTGTCGATGATGACGGACCATGCAGCAGATTTGACAAACCTTATTAGAATTGGAAATGATATGGGACATTTTAAAGAGATATGGGATTTCCTCAGAGTTCGTAAAAAGTGGTGGCTGGCTCCGATAATTGTTGTACTGCTGCTGCTCAGTCTGATAATCATACTTACGCAGGGTTCGGTACTGGCGCCGTTCCTGTATGCGATTTTTTGATAATTCTATTCCGAAACAAGTAGCCTTCAGAGATCAACCCCTGTAAGTGATCCTATAAATGCCGTTTTTCGATGAATATTACCAGGAAAAACACTGTTCCTGACTTTCGCGGACAGATTCATTTAGTAAAGCCTTGACATGCAAGTCAGAATTACTGACCTTATGTATAATATGGAGGGACTTTTACGGAAAATGTTAATAAAGGAATACATTTTTTCGAAACAGATTCGACTAATAACCGAAATGTCCCTGATTCTTTCAATCCTTCTCTTTCTATTCTCACATTCAGCATTATCAGATCCGGCGCATATTCTATGGGAAATAGAAATCCCTTCTGGATTTGACAGCTGTATCTGGGGAGTTGATCTCACTGATGACGGCGGAGCAATCTGCGTTGGGGAGATCGGCTCAGAGGATGATGAAATAACTTCTCTTTTTCTTATCAGGATTAATCCGGACGGATCGATTCCATGGGAAAAGACCACAGGCTGGGGACTGGCCACTTCAGGGCAGGATGTAATCCAGGTATCCGGTGGATTTGTTGTTTGCGGCAGTATCTTCTCCGGTACAGTTTATGATGGTTTTGTGGCAAAGTTCGATAACTTCGGGAATTCTCTCTGGTGCAGGGAGATCAATAATATCAACAATGATGTATTGTATGATATCTCACAGACAGCCGATGGAGGCTTTATAGCAGCGGGATTTACTGAATCCACAGGTGCCGGCGGAAAGGATTTCTGGCTTGTTCGGATGGATTCCGGCGGATATCTTGAATGGACCAGAACCTTCGGAACATCAGCGTCTGAAGCAGCGTATTCAGTAGCCGCTCTGGAAGACGGTGGGTTCGCTCTTGGCGGAGGAAGCGCAGGAAATTTTTACATTGTAATCACCGATTCGACAGGTGCCGGATTAAATGCTTACTCTTTCGACAATGGCGGACATGAAACAGCGAAATGTCTTATAGAATCCTCTGAAGGAGGTTTTTTTCTGACTGGAATCACTATGCAGCCCGGCAATTACCAGTCGGACATCTGGCTTGTCAGATTGGATGCTTCAGGAAATCTAATCTGGTCAATCATTATTGACGGCGATGATAATGATTCAGCCTGGGATGCCGTTGAACCGGAAACAGGTGGATTCGTTGTTCTGGCGAACACTATGTCTTCAGGCAGAGATAGTTACGACGCAATACTATACAGGCTTGATCACCTGGGGAATATCATCTGGGAAATGAACGCTGGAAACAATTTTTGGAATACGGGAAGCGGGCTTGCCATCAATCCGCAAGGTCATCTTCTCTTCGGCGGCAGAACCTGGACCGAAGAATCAGGATGTTTCGTCCCCTGGATTGTGTATACCAGTCCGGAAGACCTCCTCAACTGGTAGCAAAGGAGAAGAGGCATGTCTGACAGAAATAATCTGAACGCAAACTGGAATTTGCTTGAGGGCTTTGAGAGTGATCAGGACATTATGGATTCTCTGCTGGATCTTGATGGCAGGGATGAATTTGTAATCTATATAGCGCCTGTCGGCAGAAGATAGGAACTGTTCATGCTTGTTCTACTGATCCTTGTTTCTTTCATTGACCCTCTGAATCCCGCGTCAACTGAAATTGCCCTGAAGGATTTTTCAGAAGGGCTTCTTCTTACAGATGGCCGGCACAGAGGTCTTTATCTCCTGAATCAGCATTATGAAATCGAGGTAATCTCAGATGAGCCCGGAGCCGGAAGAAACGTCATTCTTATCGGAGGAAATGTTCTTTTCAAAGAATGTCCTTCAGGAATGCCGCAAAGAGTGGTTATTGTCGCTCCCGATCTGACAGAACGTACGCTTTTCGAATCCGAATACTTCAGCGGGCCTTTCAGTACAGCCAGCACCACATTCATGATTGCTCAAGATGGCTTCCTGACCGAATACGATCTGCGGGGAAGAAAAATTGAAAGCTGGTATATCGGTGAATTCCCGGCATGGGCTACCGCCTCGGATGATAGAATCTGCTTTACTGGGGAAACCGGCGGCTTGAAAATCCTTGAGATAGAGACTGGAGAAGTGCTGAGTTTACGGATGCCGGGAGCAGAAGAAACAACTTACTCAAGAATCTCATCCGGACCGGAATATCTGTTCCTTGCCGAAAAATCATCCGGAGGCTTTACTGTTCTGGACTCAACAGGAAATATCATTACCGATAATTCCTTTTACTGCTACCCTTCCTGGATGGATGATGGATATATCTTATGTTCGCATCTGGAATTTTCAGGAATGTTTCCCATATCGGGAACAATTCTTGTTATTGATCCGCGAACGGGAGATCAGGATACCGTACCTGTATCGGGAATTCCGCTGAATCCTGTTTCTACCATCGAGGGTGGAATAGTCTGGACAGACGGCGCCAGTGGTAAACTTATCGGTCTCAATGTCCCACCGTTTCCAGCTGTGGAATATCTTTCAGTAACAGATGATCCTGTCGCACATTTCGATGTTCCATATATGCACCAGAGATGGGATACCCCGGACTGGTTCGACGGAAGCTGGTCATGCGGACCCACATCATGCGTCATGGCTGTTCAGTATTACAGAATGCTCACTCCGGATTCCATCTGGGCTTCATATCCATCAAAAGGACACTGGAGCCTGTGGGGTAATTACATTCCCGAAGAATACACTTTTTTTGGTTATACATACGACATCTGGGGAATCAGCGCCCCGGGAAATGTATGGGTTCAGGGAGCACACGGATTCATCTGCCCCGATGGCGTGGCCTGGTGGAATAACATGGTGGATTTTCTTAATCAGCATGAGGTGACTTCCGCATGGGCGGGAACTTCGTGGTCCACCCTGACGGAACAGATCGACAGCGATTATCCGGTTGTCTGTTCCAGTTCTCTTGGCTCAGGCCATATCATCATCCTGAACGGTTACTATGCAAACCATACAGTCATTGCTAACGATCCATACGGAGACGCGAATGAGAGCGGATGGGGAAACTACTATAACGGCAAGGACGTCCTTTACGATTGGCCCGGATACAATAACGGCCACGTTGAAATAGGAATAAGTCAGCTTTTCTACGCACAGGCTCAGATTCCGACAGAACCGGACACCCTGGTGGATGACTGCTGCAAAGGTTTTTATAAATATGGAAACTCCATGTACTGGCACAGGACCGGGAGCGGTTACGAAGGGAACGCATGGTGGACATGGTCTACAGGTGCCCTGCCGGATACCTGCATCGCGCAGTGGCACCCTGAGCTCCCCGGAACAGGTGATTACATCGTATCTGTATACATCCCTCCTGACTATACGACGGCAACCGGTATCTATGTAATCCAAACCTCATCAGGGCCGGTCGAGGTCACTCTCGATCAGGGACTGCACAGCGGGGAATGGGCAGTACTCGATACATTCCATCTTTCCGATGATGCCTGGCTGAAACTGGGTGACTACACCGGAACAGGAGGGCAGTATATAGCTTTTGACGCTGCTCTTTTCAGTCCGTCCGGAACCGGAATAGGAGATGAATTCGGCTCAGCTCATACAGGTATCAATCTTTTCCCGAACCCCTGCCGCGAAACAGCATACGTACTTCTACCCTCCGGCAATGAAGGAGCGACGGTCTCTCTTTACGACACTTCCGGAAGACTCCTTTCAAGAACTTCCGTCAGCAACTGTCAGAGTGCCGTTCAGATTGATGTCTCCTCTCTTTCCTCCGGCCTGTACCTGCTGAAGGTAAGCGTTGACGGATCTTCAAACAGGACTTTCTCCAGGCTTCTGACAGTCTGCCGATAGTGGAAAGCGATATATGAACTGTCCCAAATGTGATCATTTGCAGGATGATTCTAATACCGAGTGTATCAGGTGCGGGCTGATCTTCGCGAAATACAGAATACGTGATCGAAGTGAGCAGTTCTCACAGGTCATACAGAAGAAAGACGGATTCGTTCAATCTGTTTTCGGGTATCTGCTTTACATAAAACCCAGGATAGAGCATCTTGACCTCTACGGCCGGATCTTCATTTTTGTGTTTCTTTTCATCTGGAGCTGGTGGTTCTTTCTTTCCCCGATCGAAAACAGTTACTCGATTAAATCCTTCATGCATCTTGTGAATCTGCCCTTTCATGAAGCCGGACATGTAATATTCAGTCCATTCGGAGATTTTGTTACTTCTCTGGGAGGCAGTCTCGGTCAGATTCTGATGCCGCTGGTATGTCTCTGCGTTCTACTCATTAAAACCCGTGATACATTTGGAGCATCCATCGCACTGTGGTGGCTGGGAGAGAATTTCATTGATATGGCGCCATACATTAATGACGCAAGAGCGCTTCAGCTCCCGCTGCTTGGCGGAAACACTGGAGCTTCCGCACCTTACGGATTTCATGACTGGCAGTATCTCCTCAACGAATCAGGTCTTCTTCAGCACGATCACCTCATTGCTGTACTGTCGTTCTCAGCAGGAGTTGTGCTTATGGCAACTTCATTCATCTGGGGAGGTCTGGTACTCTACAGGCAGTCCAAAGCTCTTTGAAGCACATCCCCCTTCACCGGCATCGGGGAGGATCCATCTGCTCTTTACTGACAGTAGTTTTTCCATTATACAGCGCTCTTACAATCGTTCTCATCAGTCTTTCCGGCTGGATTCTGTTCGGTGAGAAACTCAAGAAGAGCGAAAGGTTTGCCGTGACCCTGACAATAGTAGCACTGGTACTGGTGAATCTGCGATTATGAGCAGGACCGCACTTACCGCAGCTGAAAGAACCGGATTACTGGGCACCCAGTCGATCGGAAGGCTTCTGTTCAGGCTCTCCGGTCCGGCCATGGCGGGAATGCTTGTCAACTCTATGTACAATCTTGTCGACACGATCTTTGTCGGCAAGGGAGTGGGTACTCTCGCGCTTGCCGCTCTTGCGGTCTGTTTTCCCGTTCAGATGTTCCTGATCGCGGTTGCTCAGACTGTCGGAATCGGATCAGCGTCAATGATCTCAAGAAAACTGGGCGCCGGAATGGAAAAGGAAGCGGGCAGAATCGCCGGCGGCTCATTCGTATTAGTAGCTCTGCTCGGGCTGAGCACATCCGCAGCCGGTCTTCTTTTTCTTGATCCTGTGCTCAGGCTGTTCGGAGCCAGCGATCAGATTCTCCCATACGGAAGGGATTACCTCTCGATTATTCTAATGGGGGGGATTTTCACGGCTATTACGGTATGCTCCAACAACATTGCAAGATCGGAAGGTAATACCAGAGTAGCGATGATCAGCATGTTCATCGGCGCGGGTGTGAATATTGTTCTTGACCCCATATTCATCTTCGGTTTCGGAATGGGTATAAGAGGCGCTGCTATCGCTACGGTAATCGGGAAGATCTGCGCCTTTACCTGGATCATGAGGTACTTCCTTACCGGAAAGAGTCATCTGAAATTCAACAGCAGCCACCTCCTGCCCGGATTGCGGCAGTCATTGAATATCTTAAGAATCGGATCACCCTCTTTTGCCAGGGTGGCAGCCGGAAGTGTCCTTGCCATAGCCGTGAACAACACGATCATGCATTACGGACATGAAGTTCACCTTGCTATTCTGGGTGTAACCAACAGGATGATGATTTTCGCGCTGATGCCGCTGTTCGGACTTGTTCAGGGTCTTCAGCCGATTGTCGGTTTCAACTACGGAGCGAAACTGTACGGAAGAGTGATGAAGTCATTGAAGTACGCGATTGTATCGGCAACTCTTTTATGTACTGCCTACTGGCTTCTTTTCGAGCTTGCTCCGGCGTTCATGCTGGGCCTGTTCAGTAACGATCCCGAGCTCATTTCTTCCGGCGCCGGTATTTTCCGAATTCTTGTAATATTGATGCCGCTGATCGGATTCCAGGTAATGGGAGCAGGTGTATTCCAGGCTCTGGGTAAGGCTGCTACTGCGCTTCTTCTGTCTGTTTCAAGACAGGTTCTATTCCTCGTACCTCTTACTCTTATCCTTCCTCTCCTTATCCGCCCTTCATTGAATGGTGTATGGTTCGCATTCCCGGCAGCGGATCTCCTTGCGGCAACCGTAACAGGTCTCTTTTTCTACAGGGAGATCAGGAAGATGAGATCGCTTCTCTGATGATTCGCGTTCCATTCATCGGTATTGACTTGATAGAGTTTTATTTGTAAAACTAATTCATTGATAATTCAAATTATTATCAGGGTGGTTACATGAAATCAGTATCAATCTGTTTAGTGTTAATAACAACTCTGGCAGCTGCTTCAACAATCAGTAATCCTCATCAGGCGGCAGATCTGGTACTTAATGATGTTCTTGAAGGAGAGATAGAGGGCAAATCTGTCCTATCGCTTGAAAGAATACTTACCGCAGGTGAAACGGTTGGAACCTGGCACGAGAATATAATCGTACCTGTTACCGGCTACCTTATACTTATTGATGATATGGCTTACGCGAACTGGGAACATCCGTGCCGCTGGGTTTTTGTTACCGCAGATGGTGAAATGAAGATCATAAGGCTTATGACTCCACCGGATGCCCTGCCCAGAATGGTAATGGAATACACCTGTCTTCCGACTCCAACTGACTTCAAGGGTCAGTACGAGGAATTCATTGCCTGGTTCATACCAAATGTCCAGTCATCTCCTGAAAACGCTGAACATATGTATGCGTGGATTATTTCCGGCGGATACAATTCCGGAAATAACCATATCCGTTACTACGGTGATGTGCAGTTCGTCTATAATGTTCTGCATCGTGATTATCTTATTCCTGATGATCATATAATCGTATGCTTCGCTGATGGAACTAACTCAGCTCCCGACCAGTCTGGCGGTTTGAACTCCAATCCTGATTTTGATGCTGATGGAGATACTGACATTACTTACGATGCCACTTACTCAGGTGTTATCAGTGGTTACTATGATATCAAAGCCATGCTTGGCGCGGATGATCATCTTCTTATTTTCACAACAGACCATGGCGGATTCGGCAAGTTCGACAGCCCCCCTGAAGTAATTCTCAATCTCTGGAATACCGAATACCTGGATGATGATGTTATGCATGCAATGCTCTCCGATCTGACAGCCTTCTCCGTTCACACGGTCATGCAACAGAGCTTCTCCGGAGGATTTCTTCTGGACGTACTGACAGGTACAACTGCTATGCCCAGTTCATTTGCATCTGCTACAAACGCATATGAGTATAGTTCGTCCGGGGCCACTTTTCCGGAGTATGATGAATGGGCCTATTACTGGACAGGCGCGATGCATGGAACTATCCCGCCAACAACAAGTTTGCCGGGAGGACCTCTACCGGGTGACCCGGATATGAACTCTGACGGCGTTGTTTCTTTCTGGGAAGCTGCCGACAGGGCACTCGCATGGGATACCGCCTCCGAAAACCCGCAGTGGGACGATGATCCTGATTCGTGCGGAGAAGAATACTACCTCGGTGGAAAGATTACCGTGGGAATCGAAGAGGGCAGGACACCGATCATTCCGATAACCGGGAATCTATTCCTGGCATCTAATCCTGTATCACCCGTATCCACATTGATGTTCAGCATGGAACGCGCCGGTGAAGTCGAAATTTCCGTATACGATATGGCCGGTCATGCAATTGAAACTCTGCTCAGCGAAGATCTGGCAGCAGGTGAACATTCACTTGTCTGGAACACAGAACATCTTGCGTCCGGAGTTTATCTGGTGAGATTCAGAGCGGATGATCTCATTGAAACCATAAGAGCGGTCAAGTTCTGATCTGATCTTACTAACCGGGAAAAATGCGGGGGGAGCAATAATGCTCCTCCCGCGCTTCTGTCTACCGGTTCATCTATATCTGTTGCAAAACGTCTTCAAGCTCGATTACATACTGTCCAATAGTAGGCGTGGTTCCGACTATCCTGTCAATTTCAGTTCCGTCGGCTTCTGCTATTACGATGCAGGGAATTGCTGATACATTGTATCGCGTGGCGTAAGAGCTGCCTTCAGGGCTGTCGACATCCAGTCTTAGCAGAACGAAGCTGGAAAGGACCGGATGCATCTCTTCACTTGTAAAATATTCTTCCCCGAGAGTTACACATGGACCGCACCAGTCGGCGTACATGTCAATCAAAAGAGGCTTGCCTGAGATCTCAGCTTTGGCGCTGGCTGCGTCAAAATCATCATTGAACCATGTCAATTCTTCCAGGTTCTCGTTGCCGCCCTCTGTTACGGGGGGATCATTCTCGGTCTGGCCGCACGCCATTGTAAGCATTCCGGCAAGCATGAGTACCGTCAGATATTTTTTCATTCTCATCCTTTCATGATATGTACATGTCTTCGTGACAGCGTATATATACAAAAATACCCATGAATTGTTCCAAACGTAACAATTAGGAGCCCGTTATGAGACCTGTTACTCCTCTTTTAACTGTTGATGCTATCATCGAACTGCCGGATGGAAAGATAGTTCTCATTAGGCGGAAATACCCTCCACCAGGATGGGCGCTCCCTGGAGGCTTTGTCGATCCGGGGGAAAGCCTTGCTGAAGCTGTCAGAAGAGAAGCGTTCGAGGAAACATCACTGAATATCGAAGCCGTTAAGTTATTTCACATCTATTCAAAGCCCTGGCGCGATCCCAGAGGCGATACTGTCAGCGCGGTTTACTGCTGCAGGGCTGAAGGTATTCCCTCAGGCGGAGATGACGCTGCTGTTGCCGAGGCATTCAGTCCGGAATCATTTCCTCCTGACATCGCTTTTGATCACAGGAAAATCCTTGATCAGTTTCTGGATTGGAAAAGAACAGGCAGACTGCCTTCGGTAGAGGAATAGAATTACCTGATAATGAAATCTATTCTCCGGTTCTCAGCTTTTCCCTGTGGAGTGGAGTTTGAAGCTATCGGGTGAGACTCTCCCATTCCACTCGTTGAAAGCCTGCCTGCGGCAATACCATGCTGAATAAGATAGTTCCTGACACTCCGGGCTCTTCTCAGGCTGAGATCCTGGTTCAGGGAAGAACTTCCGTCTGAATCGGTATGACCCACGATTTCCACAGTTACACCAGAGTTATCTGTCAGCAGCGATACCACTTCATCAAGGATCCCATGGGATATAAGCTGGATGACATCACTTCCACTGTTGAAATATATGCTGGCGAAACTAAGTGTTTCTCCGCTCTCCAGAGCCGGATTTAAAGTGAAATCCGCAATGGTCATTGCGCCGCCGGACACTGATATTGTCTTAACCGATTCGATATATCCGTCAGATCTTGCCCGGAGAGACCAGGTCCCGTCCGGAAGATTCATACTGAATGCGCCTGAAGCACTGGAAACCACTGACACATCGCTTTCTTCTACCGAAATAGAAGCTGTTAACGGAAATCCTGTACTGTTGTCACTGACGGTTCCGGATACCTGCCCTCCCGGAGGAGTGGATCGATTAAGACGAAAATCAACGGGAACGGATTCGTCATCCGGAATAACAAGAGTTGCTGAAGAAGGGATGTAACCCTCCACCTCGGCCCTGGCTATGATTGTTCCGACAATCACAGGCGCAGAGAAGAAACCGGTGACGGAATCAGACACTGTAGGAGATATGGGTTTCCCCGGAAAAGAGACTGAGCCGGACAGAGGCAACCCTGTTTCAGCGTCAAGGATTGTTCCAACCACTCTGCCAATTCCGGATATGGTTCTAACACTTTGATGGGAATCGAAACCAAGAGACATCATTACGCTCCAGTCTCCGGGAACGCCATCTGGAAGCGGAAGTTTCCCCGTCCGGTATGGATCGGTTTCCTCACGGTTATAATCAGAGAGTCCGAGTTCCCCTACAATATCGAGGTAGGCTCCCGTTTCATCGAAAAGCCTTATACCTCCGGTGAATCTCGCGGGTGTTGAGTAGCCTTCATCTCCTTTTCTCGATAGAAAACTCCGCAGTGAATACTCGGTAAACAAAATCACCTGAGGGGTGTTCAGCGCTATTCCCAGACCGAAATCAAGCGCTTCGTCTTTCTGATCCACAGATCCTATAATGGAATCTTCATACTCCTGCCGGAAACCTGAATAACCAAGATTCAGATTAGCATCGAACATTCCGTACCTTGTCGATGCAATAGCAAGAAAACCCCACGAGTTATTTCCTGTGGAAAGAAACGGCCTGCGCACCTGCAGCCGGAGGTCACCTCTGTCCCAGTACCCGTCATAATCTCCTATAGTATCAGGCTCAGGCGATCCCATCGGAAAGCCAACCCACAGCATCCCCCCAGCTGTAATCCATGAAGAAACGGGTCTGCCGTATTTCACTGATGCCCTGATATCACCCGGGCCCCAGATCATATCCATTATTCCTACATAATCTCTTCTAATATGTACCTGATCGAATTGATAAGCGTTTAGAAGGTAGCTCATTGTCATGGCTAATTCAATATTATCCGTTATGGCCAATCCAAATTCAATAGTACCGTCAATGTAGTGTTCGCGGTCTTCCACATAAAGAAGTGTATCTATCTGTGAATCTTCTCTTATGAAATGAAGAGTGTCCTTAACAAAAGCGTGCTGATATAGCGCTGATATGAAAAAGGAATAGGTTCCAGCTGAAGGAGTCTCTGCTGAAACGGTTCTGTAGAAACCTTTCGTACCGTAGAAACATGGCAGTGAATAAGCCGGGATGATCAAGACAAAAAGAACCACAGCCAGTCCGGCAGAGGCAATCTTTACCCGCATTTATTATCCCCTCCTTTAAACTGACCATACCCCCTCTTATGGTCTTCAGGATGAGGAGAGGGGCGGATAACCCGCCCCTCTTCAAAGTATTTAGTTCGAAAGAACCGTAAACTCTATCCTTCTGTTCATTGCCTTGTTTGAAGCCGAAGTGTTCGGCACTACAGGCTGAGCTTCTCCGAACCCTATAGTTGTCAATCTGGAAGCGGGTATTCCGCGCTGAACAAGGTATGTGAATACTGAAGCAGCTCTCTGTTCGCTGAGCGTCTGGTTGTAACTTGAACTGCCATCAGAATCTGTATGTCCAGCAATCTGAACTCTGGCGTTCACATTCGCCTTGAGTATTTCAACCATGTTGTCCAGAATGTAATAGGACTCCGGTTTGAGATTCGCGCTGCCGCTGTCGAAGTAAATGTTGTCGAAGGATAAAACCTGTCCTGTCACCAGAGCGGGTCTCAGGACGAAATCGACAATTGAAGTTTCATCGGCGACAATAACAACAGGCTGGGAACGGGAAACATATCCATCAGCCTCAGCTGTTACTGTCCATGTTCCTTCCGGCGCGTCAATCTGGAATACTCCAGCCGCGGAAGATTCAATTGTGATAGGTTCTTCTGTATCGATAGTTATCGTAGCCTGAAGCGGATCGTGGTTCTCGAACTCCGTAACCGTTCCGGCAATCTGTCCCTGTCCGGCTCTTACCTCAAGAGAAAAATCAACTACGACATCCTGATCGGCTTCCAGAACCACCGTCGCGGACGCAGCATTGTAGCCTTCCGCGGAAACGGTAACGGGAATGCTTCCTTCAGGAAGAGTAACCGAATAGAAACCTGTTTCAGGGTCAGAATTAACACTCTGTACAGGTATGCCGGGGAAGGATATTTCAGCCTCCACAGGCTCACCCGTTTCGAATTCAGTGATCATGCCTGAAACTGTTCCGGTTGTGATCCCGGGGCCCTTATCGATCAGATCGCTGGAGAAAGCTATGCTCGCCGAAACGCCCCAGTCCTGGGTGCCGCCTTCGGGAAGAGGTGCTCTCTGCTCTCTTTCTTCAGTTGATACGCTCCCGGACTGATAGAGATCGTGTCCGAAGTCGAAATATTCCGGACTGAAATCCTTCAATCCCATATTGAAGCTGAAGTCCATAACGACTCCGCCACCCGAGAAAACCCGTATTCCGGGAGTGAAATAAGTGACGGTGCTGTAATTGTCTCTGTCAAGATACTTTTTCACGGAAAATTCAGTGAAGATAACCGCGAAATTGGTGGGAAATTCAAGAGCGAATCCAAGATCCAGCGCATTATCCTTAACCAGCAGGCTTACGTCAGTCAGGTTCGTTCTTGATCTTCCTCCCGTACTGTCAAATTCAAGTACGTAATCTTCCATGCTGATTGTCTGTTTGTACATTGAGTATCCGACATTGATATGGGCGCGAATGGGGGTTCCAGGCCATATGTTTGCCATGTCGGTAGAAATCAGACCGCCAAAACCGATACTGGTATGTCCGGTAGCAAGGCTGGGTCTGCGCATGGAGTACATCGGAGTACCACCTGCATATCTGCCGTCATATTCCTCGCACTCCACAGTATTATTCGTTTTTGGAGCGAAAGAGAACCAGTTACCCACTCCAAGCCACAGAACTTCGCTCGATGGCGTGGGGGTAAATCCGGCCTTGAATCCCAGCAATACATCACCCATTCCATGAATACCATCCCACTGGCCTATCGTCTGATTTCTGGGAGGAGTGAGGTCGAATTCATAGTATGTGCCCACATAACTGATACGTGCCGCTATTTCAATGAAACTCATCAGCCCGTAATCCAGAGCGAAGAAACCCTCAGCAAGATGCTCCGAATCTTCCACACTCAGTACAGTATCTGAAGTGGTGCTGCGAGCGCGATAGTGAAGATCATCGTATTTGTCTGAACTGCTCCAGTACCGGCCGATTAGAGCAAAAGCTATTTCGTTCTCGCCGATGGTTCTTGCGTCAAGAACCCTGCTCACTCCCCTGAACCCCATTACCGAGGGGAGTGAAAAGGCACTTCCTGTTACCAGAAGAAGTGTTATTAACAGTAAAAAACCACGTGATTTCATTTTCCCTTCCTTTCAAGTATTGAATAAAATTAATCAACATGACTTGCGCTATAAAACTTACACTATTAGAAAAGCATATACGGCTTATGTCAACTGCCTGAAAAGAACTATGTTTGAATTGTCGGAAATGAATTACAGAACCGATACTCAGTGAAAGGAAAAAAGTATGTCTAATTGTCGATTATTTCTTGTTACTTTGCTTTTTGTATGCGGGGTTTCATTTTCGTATGACCCGCTTTACTACAATAACCTTACAAGCGTTCTGAAATCGATGGAATATGATGGGGACGTTGCCCTGGGGTACTTCGGAGCAAATCAGTACTGGTTTACCGATTCCCTTGGCAACAGCGAGCTTCATGATTATTCAACCGGCCTTGGCGTTCTGAGATTTCAGTTCGCCGGCAGATATGGTCTGACAAACAGCCATACAATTTCAATTATTATTCCCGGTTACATTCAGATTCAGGGATCTGAAGATACCACTGGAGTGGGGATATCCGATCCGTGGATATCTCTTGATGGATGGCTTACAAGATCGCCCATGCTCATAGCAAGGGGCGCAATAAGGATTCCTTTCAAAGGAGCGCTGGAGTCAGGCGATTATTCAGAAAGCGACAGACATTTCGCTTTTGACGGAGCTATGACTATTCAGTCACCAATCTCACAGGGATCAAATCTGAGCGTGGAAGCTACCGCAGGCATTCGTTACTACCTTTGGGCATGGGATGCTCTTCACGTATCACGAAGGGATTCCGCAGAGACAAAACCTCCTGTTGAACTCCGACTTACAGGTTTTTTCGTCCTTCCTATGAATCCTGAGCTGAGCCTGAGAATTGGAGGAGAAATAGCAACAAGAGGTGAAACGGAAGCAAAGATAGACGGAAATACAACAGGTCAGAACAACAGTGATTTCAGCCGGCAGGATCTCAGGGCCGGCTTTATGCTGAACAACGCGAATATGGATCTGACCGCTGATGTCTATTACTGTCTTGGCGGGGAGAATACGTCCAAGGAATGGGGAATAATCATAAACGGAACAGGAATTGATTTTCTCAGTCTTTTCAACAGCACATCAAGCGGTTCGGGTGGCAGGGAATAAAAGTGCGCTGGCTGATCATTTGTGTAATTCTGATCTCAGCTGCATTCATGGCTCGTACTTCAAGTACCGGGAAGGCTTTGCTTGACACATCCCGCGAGTATGTGGAGAACCTCTCTTCAGAAAATACTGAAGATGCATATCTCCTGCTGTCTGATAGCCTTGCGGCGCTGGTCAGCCCGGCCTTTCTGGAATTATTTGATAACTCGCTTTCATCAGGCAGAATCACTATTGGCAGCATTGAATCTCGCGGGTACACAATTTCCATGGCCCTCGAACAGGGAGGATCACGAACAATCTGGCTTAGAGAAGATGACTCCGGAGAATGGAAAATATCGGGTGATTCATCACTCGATAATCTTCTTGGAATGGCCACTGTAATGTGTACTGCTTTCGCTCAGGAAACAGTAATCCCCGCATATCGAAACGGAGTTGATCCAGGAGATTTTGATTGTCCGATAAGCGGTAAACCCTATTCCCTTGAAGGCAGCATACTTCTCTGTACTTCAGGTCATCTTGGAGATGGGCTGGATATCGGAGGATCCAACTGTATGCTATTGCGGGACAGTCTGGCAGGGGTAGTCTCTGATTATATCCTTGCAGGTTATCGCTTCCCTGACAGTTTTACCGGGATGTTCGAAGAGAGTGATGGGGAATTCAGCCAGCGGGGAGGATTCCGCTGTCCGGATAACGGTTACGTCTATTATGAAATTACTGAGAACGGAGTTTTCTGCCCCTTCCACGACGAAACGAGCAGAATAGAACTTCACTCCGCTTCGGAAAGATCGTCTTTGAATTCATTATCACACAATCCTGATCAGGAGAATTTTTGAGCAATATAGCCCTTATCAATACTCAGGAAGAGCTGAACAAACTGATTAAGAATTTGAAAAAAGAAGATGTCATTGCACTGGATACTGAATTTCATGGAGAGAAAAGATACTGGCCTGAACTGTTCCTCATACAGTTTGCCGGCAGGAATGGTCCGGTAGCAGTTGACCCTCTCGGGATTAAGGATCTTTCTCCGATCAGCGAATTGCTCGAATCGGAGGTTCCAATCAAAGTTATTCACTCGGCCAGAAACGATATTGATGTTCTTATGCATCATCTGGATATAGTTTTTTCCTCCGTATTTGACACGCAGCTTGCTGCCGCGTTTCTTGGATATGAACTTCAGATCTCTCTTTATAATCTTGTCAGAACCGAATGCGGCAAAGCCCCGCAAAAGGGACACACTCTGAGCGACTGGTCTATCAGGCCTCTCTCGAATGAGCAGATTGAATATGCCCTCAACGACGTCAGATACCTGCTGAAAATTTACCGGAATCAGATAAAAAAGCTGAAATCAGCAGGTAGGCTGAACTGGTATACAGAACAGGCTGAATCGCTCACTTTTCCCTCCACATATGAAATTCCGCTGAAAAAAGTTTTCCAGAAAGTCAGGTCCTCCGGGAAAATCACGAAAAGCAGACTCCCTGTCCTCTGGGCTCTTGTTCAATGGAGAGAAAAGATAGCAGAGGAACTGAATAAACCCCGCAATTACATAGTAAGGGACCATATCCTTGGAGCAATCGCCGCAATGGCCCCTGAAGAAATAAGCAATCTTTACAGGCTCAGGGGAATTTCTTCCGGGTTTATTAAAAAAAGGGGAAACGAAATACTGGCAGTGATCAGGGAAGCCAGGATCAATCCTCCGGAAAATATCCCTGAAATTCCAAAATACTACTCAAAACCCGGCATTTCAGCCCGCAGGGATATCCTCAGAATATTTCTGAAACAGGAATCCAACAGACTGGGTATTTCACCCGCTCTGCTTCTGTCATCCGATATGATGAACGCTCTTGCGAAACATCCTCCCGCCTCGGAGGAGGACTTCTCTGCTATTCCGGGACTATCCGGCTGGCGGAGAGAAGCGCTCGGTGATGATCTTATCTCTCTTCTTGAAGGGAAGCTTGCTCTCAGCCTGAAGCAGGGGCGGCGTCCGGGATTAAGATTTATAAAAGTAAAACAATAACCGGCTGGCGAGCACTTGAGATTCTCGAATCAACATATGAATAGAAACTTTATAAGAGAACCCTGCTGATTCCCGAAATCCTCCTGATTATCCTTCCGGCTGGTTTACCCTGGTGGATTTTTGAGTAAAGCACGATCACGCGCCAGGGCTGCGGCAACAGCGAAAGCATCAAAGTACCGCTGCAGGGAAATATCAGTGGATTGGTATTCATTCGAGCCGGCAAGATAATCGACCAGAACCTCCCTCGCTCGTGCGAGTTCGCGCAGGCGAGCAACCGATCGTCGGTGGCGGGGATCATCAAGAGTGAGATCCATCAGCTCCAATGCACGCTCAAATGCTCCTTGAGATATCTGTGGATTACGGGTTCTCCAGCGAAGTGCCCTGCCGACCTCGCTGCCTACATTTCCCAGCTGCTCGCACAGCGACAATTCCCACCAGCGGCCTGCTGCGAGATCCCTGTGCATGGAGGACTTCATCGGAGCACCAATCGATCCACCATATCATGAATCTGTTTACGGATTGAAGGATTATCCACGTTTCTGGAACGATTCCCGGAGGATGGACGCAGATTTATCACCAAATCAAACTCCAGCCAGTCCTCTGGAGGCAGCTCCGGGTAGAGGTTGATTCCCCATAGATCCTGTTGCCGCGAACCTGTCGACAGCAGCTCAGCTTCTTCATCTGAGTGCAGATCCGCGTCAATAACCATGATCCCACGGGCTACATCTACCACAGCTTTGACCATGTCGCCGAAGCTCCCCATCGCTATTTGATGCAGTGAATCAACGCTAATCGGTTCTTGCCCGGTTACTGCTTTCATAGTTAGCTTATTCCCTCATTACTAACCCGCATGGAATTTTCCTCTCTTCAGTATATATAATTGATGCAGATTGAAGGAGGCTTTTAACCCGATAATCATAAGGGCTAAGATGGTGAGGTAACTGATGGAAAAGAAGTATTCGCTCATGCCGGATAGAATGGTGGATATAACTCGACCCCTTTCAGAAAACACACCATTCTGGCCGGGGGACGAGCAATTCAATCGAAATCTCATAACGGCAGCCGATGGATTCGTTACATCCGGATTGAAGATGAGCTCCCACTCGGGAACACATATGGACGCTCCCGCTCACCTTGCTCACTGTGATATAACCGTGGACAATATTCCTTTGACGAAGCTTATTCTGAAAGCGACCGTGGTGGATTGCATCAGCAAAAAGGTAATCGGTGAAGATATGTTGTCGGGGCTTTCACTTCAGGGAAAAGCCCTCCTGCTGAAAACAGCCTCTTCAGTTTCTAATCATACTGAAGACTTTATGAATTATCCTTCGTTAACTGTTTCGGCAGCCGAAACCGCTCGTGAAATGGGAATCGCTCTTCTCGGAATCGATTCCGTTTCCGTCGATCCTCCGGAATCATCTAATGCTCACAGAATTCTTCTTGAAGCATCCATTCCCATCGTGGAGAATCTGATGCTCAATGAAATAGACCCGGGGGAATACCTGCTGATCTGCCTTCCCCTCAGAATAGAATCAGGAGACGGCTCCCCGGTAAGGGCTCTTCTTCAACCGATTATTCCGGTAGATCTCCGATGAATACCTGGGGATAAAATTCTGGATCCGCGTCAAGAGGTTGCTTAAACGGTCGTTTGGATGTATATTTAAACGTACGGAAGGAGGTTCGTATTCTGTGATAATACCGTCAATCATTCCGATCACCGATCTGCGCCAGGACGCAGCATCCGTTTTGCAGCAGGTTCGCAAATCCCGGGAGCCTCTGGTCATTACCCAGCGAGGCAGGCCAGCAGCAGTGATGCTGAGCGTTGAGGCTTATGAACAGTCAGAACGGGATCGTCAGATACTGATGCTTCTTGTCCAAGGCGATAAGGAAATCGCGGTCGGCAAGGGTTATGGTCTTGACAGTGTGATGGAAGAAGCAGACCAAATACTCAATGGTGAGCAGTGAGGATAAGGTTCACTCCGACAGCTCGGACTCAGTTTCTGTCCGGCATTTCATACATCCAGCGGGATAATCCACGCGCGGCGAAGCGTTTCCGGTTGAAGGCCGAGCAGGCGCTTCGCAGATTGACTGACTTTCCGGAGTCCGGCAGAACTATTCCTGAGTTTCCGGATATTCCGCAACGAGAGTTGGTTGTCATACCCTACCGCTTCATTTATCGAGTAAAGGGTAAGACGATATGGATTGTTGCGGTCTGGCACGGTGCACAGCTGCCGCTCCAGCCGATTATTCCGGCAGATCTCCGATGAATACCTGAGGATAGAATTCAGGGTCAGCGTCGTACGCTATGAATCTGTCCCCTTCTATGACTACATCCCACGTGCTGGCCCTCTCTCCGGCATCAAGCGCCGCAGTAAAAAGAAAATTCCCATCCAGATCGTAGACATTGAAGGAAGGTGTTTCCGATGTTCCCTTTGTGACCCATAGCCTGCCCTGTCCATCAACACCAAGTCCGCCTATTGCGGTTCGATACGGATCCGGTTCCCAGTTGGCCATTGACTCTGGCATTCCCTGCTGCATCATCAGATTGTTCACTATTTCAGCTTCAAGCTCAATCTCTTCCTGTGTTTTTCGCACCCTTTCGAAATCCTCATCGGTTACCGTGAAGAGTTCTTCTCCTTCGGAGCTCCATGCGGTGAACTCATACTCTTCAGTGGACAGGGACGCGGTGAAAACGATTCCCCCGGAAGCAACTCCGAAGTTAAGTATATCATCCTGCATCGAGCTGAGATCTGAAGGATCGAATGGAGACGCGCTGGAGTGATAAACCACTGCTGGTTCAACCTCACCCTTCTCCCATCTTGCAATGGCGAACCCCATTAGCATGCCTTCTTCATTCTGCTGGAAATCGGGTTTTATACCTATGATAACTCCGCTTTCCAGTCCTGAAATATCACCTGGTGGTGAGGGGAAGAAGCCAATCAAATCAGACTCGTATTCCAGATCGGAATCAAAATAGATGAGTTTACCACCCATTGCGTCAGATACAACCAGGCCACCGTCAGGGAAGAAAGTCATTCCTACCGGAAGCAGAAACTCACCTGGACCGTTGCCATGACGTCCTACCCGCTTAATGAACTCACCTTCCGAAGAGAAAAGGCTGACACAGTTTTTCTGTCTGTCCAGTACGGCTATATCACCTTCAGGAGTGACGTTGACTCCTGCTATGCTGCCGAATACGTAGTTACTGTCGCCAAGCTCTACTCCGATGGAATCGGTGATTGTCAGATAAACATCTGCATCCGGAAGAACATATCCCTCAGTGGCGGTGATAGAATCATCAACAACTTCCTCCGATGAAGATTCCTGAGCCCCACACGCGAGCATCAGAATCAGGAATGCAAGGATCAACAGTTTTTTCATCAAATTTCCTCTCTGTTACAAACTGAAATACAGCGAGTGCTCTCTTGGATGCGGGCTTCCGTAGAAACTCGCAGCTTCTTCGCGTTTAACTTTTATGTAATCATCTATCAATTCGGGAGCAAAAACATCATTTTCCTGCAGGAACTCCCGGTCTTCCGAAAGAGCATCAAGAGCCTCTTCCAGTTTATCAGGAAGTATTGCAAGATTGTCTGTGTTAAAACCATCTGAAAAGACATTTTCGTCAATTGGACCATATCCCAGTTTCTGCGGATTCATTTTCTTCTTCATTCCGTCAATCGCTGCCATAAGTATTGCGCTCATGGATAAATATGGGTTTCCACTTCCATCAGGAACCCTGTATTCAAATCTCATTGAATTCGATGTTCTCGCGTAGGACGGAACTCTTATCGAAGCACTTCTGTTAGGACCTGAGAAGAATCGGTATACCGGCGCTTCCTGTCCTGGTACAAGCCTGCGGTAACTGTTGACAGTAGCGTTTGAAAATGCGCAGATGGCGGGAGCATGGTGAAGAATCCCGGCAATTGCGCTGAGAGCGGGTTTGCTGAGACTGCTATATCCGTTCTTATCGTAGAATATCCTGTCCTGATTGTTCGTCATGAACAGATGAAAATGCATACCTGAACCAGGTTCACCCTCAATCGGTTTCGGCATGAAGGTTGCGGAAAGATCGTGTTTAAGAGCAACACTGCGAATTATATGTTTCCCCAGCATCACATTATCAGCCGCGCTGAGGAAAGGTGCGAAATTGACCTCTATCTCGCTCTGTCCCATTCTGCCGACTTCGTGATGGTGGTATTTGATCTGTATACCCGCCTTCTGCATATGAAATGCCATTTCAGATCTTATGTCATGCAGGCTGTCAACAGGATACATCATGTGGTAACCCGATTCGTCTGAATGAACAAAACCTTTTGAATCCGGGTTTTTCGAGTTTTCAGGCGCCTCAATACTCCTCAGGCAGTAACCCTGATTACCGGGTTCCATCCAGAAGGATACCTTGTCAAAAATATAGAACTCAAACTCCGGCGCCCAGAAACTGTCTGTCGCCATCCCTGAAGATCTCAGGTAACCGGCTGCTTTACGGGCTACTCCTCTTGGATCCTTTGAGAAAGACTTACCCGTATCAGGGTGTATTATATCAGCGAATACAACAAGTGTTTTTCTCGTGGTAAATGGATCCTCGAACACTCTTCTGGGATCGGGCTGAAGAATCAGATCTCCCGACTCCGTAAGGGTCATTCCTTTCAATGTAGATCCATCAAAACCTATCCCTCGATGAAAAAATTCCTCGTCGACGACTGAAGCCGGTACAGTAACATGACGCCAGTTCCCGAGAGCATCTGTGAAGCGCACATCGAGTTCTTCAAACTGCTCCTCGGCAAGTCTTTCAAGTTGAATCTGAATTGTTTTCTTTGCTACCACAGTCACATCCTCCTGAAGTTCCGCGTTTTTCTCGAATATATGAATCTACAGCCTTATCAAGATGCCCGACGAGATCAGACATTTCAAGTTCTCCAGTATTTTTTCCATCAATAAATAGCTGAACTCCGGAAGGAGTTCCGATCAGTGCGATATCAGCCTCTCTAGCTTCTCCCGGTCCGTTAACTTCGCACCCCATGATAGCTAATGTAAAATCTCCTTCTATTCCGGCAAGATGCTGCTGAACAGATAAAGCCAGTTTCTCCACATCAATTCGGGATCTGGCACATGTCGGACAGCACACCAGCCTCGGAAATCTTCTTCTGATTGCAAGAGATGAGAGAATCTCCCATGCAACAGCGGGTTCCTTTTCCGGATTTCCTGACAGTGATATCCGGATGGTATCGCCAATGCCCTCTGAAAGCAGAAGCGTCAGGGCAACTGTGCTCCTTACGCTCCCGGTAAGCTGTGGCCCAGCTTCAGTAACGCCAAGATGCAAAGGATAATCACATTCTGCTGATGCCATTCGGTTTGCAGCCACTGTTAGCATGGGATCGCTGGATTTAAGAGAAAGTACGATATCTCTGAAACCGGAAGCTTCCAGCAGATCCAGATGCCTCCTTGCGGAAGCCCACATAGATTCTCTGTTCACTCCTCCGTACCTGTCCCTGAGATCTCCTGGAATACTACCTGAGTTGACTCCTATCCTGATCGGCACACTCAGTTTGGAGGCTTCTTCAGCAATACGCTGAATATCACTTTTCTTCCTGATGTTACCGGGATTCAGCCTGAGTTTATGAACGCCGGCTTTAAGTGCGACAAGTGCCAGCTCAGGGTCAAAGTGGATATCCGCTACAACAGGAACAGGTGATGCTTCAACTATTCTTCCCAGAGCTTTTGCCGAATCCATGTTCGGAACCGCGACACGGACAATCTCAACACCCAGTTGAGCCAGTCTTTCTATTTGATTGACAACAGCCTGTGTGTCCCGGGTCGGGGCAGTGGTCATGGACTGCACGGATATAGGCGCTCCGCCGCCGATGGCGACATCACCGACCATAACCTGCCTTGTTTCTCTTCGACTGATGCTGTTGTTCATGTTCCTCTATGACTGAAGAATGTTAATTATGCCTGAAAAGGTTAATATGCTTCAGAGATGGCTGTAACTCAAGTTCATGGTCATATTGTGAGAGGGTTGGCGAGAAAAGGCGAATTGGGCGAATTGGGGTCAAATCTTTACTCTTGACATTCTGCTTTCATTACTATTTTGTCTTATTAAAAGAAAAATTTAAAGGCACGTCTGATGTCTTATATTTGATATTAAGATAATGTCAAGAGTAAAGATTTGACCCCTATTCTCCCCCTATTCCCCCATTCCTTCCCTCCTTCATGTTAAGGCCAACACTTCTAGATCCGACAGATGAGCTTCTCAAACAGGTAGCGCGGGGTACCGGTGGTGTCCTGTCTACTCGATCACTACAAGGCGCTGTGTCGCTGTGAAATCTCCAGAGGTCATCCTGCAGAAGTAGATCCCGGGTGAGAGTTCATCAAGAACGATGCTGTGATATCCTGCAGGATATTCTTCAGTGGAAGTCTTTTCAACAAGTCTGCCCGATACATCGAAGATGGAGAGCTCGACAGATGAAGTTTCAGGCAGACCGAACCTCACCGATACCGAACTGATGGAGGGATTGGGATAGAAGGGAAGCAGCTCGAAGGAGTCAGGCCCGGTATCCCCGGAAATACCCAGAGGATCCCAGGTAAGCATCACTTCGCACAGGGTAGGCGTAATATCAGGATCAGAGGTCTCCAGGATCACTTTGTACTGAACGTACTGCTCCCCGTCAGTAAGAATACCCTCCAGTCTGCAGGGCATATTGAGGGTATCAGACCAGGTACCCATTGATCCGGAATCTGGGTCAACGGAAGACCTGAGCTGGAAGCTGACAGATGTTTCCGCAGGTTCAAGGACTGACCAGTCGATAGTGCCCCAGACAGGGCTGCATTCGACATCGAGAACGCTCGACACAAGGGAGCCTTCAGGGGGATAACTCAAGACTTCCCACCAGGCTATTTCATCCTGGACCCTGGCAGCACCGATAACGTCCATGATGCCGTCGCCATTGATGTCCTCCGAGTAGACTGACGCCGGACCGCCGAAGTTTCCGTCAACGAGGTGTACATCCCATGACGTCCCCGATCCGTTCAGGTTTTCCCACCAGGTTATTTCACACTCGTAGTAGGCGGCCCCGAGGATGTCCATATCACCGTCGTTATCCATATCTGCCGAATAAACGGAATATGCACCCCAGAAATCCCCATCGACGATGTGCTGTATCCATGATGTGCCGGTGCCGCCGCTGGTGACGGGATTTCCGACGACATAAGCTGGTGGGAGAACGTCGACGGCACGGGGACAGCCTGGATAGAGCATACCGTCGATGAGAGCTTCAATTTTGCCACGTCCGTACAGTCGGTCTGAGTGGCGGAATCGGCATATGTGATCGTGATGGAACTGATGATCAGCAAAGGCAGGATTCTTCTGTACACAGGATACCTCCTGTACATTGTGTTTTCTGGGGCCGGACGTCACTTGCGACACTTGCATAAATTCCTTGAGAACCCGCAAGATGAGTTTACCCTGAATCACAGGCGGTCCGCCACCTTGCGCTTTGGCTGATTTATAAGCCCTAACATGTTGAACCCCATAGGGGTTAAGGGCTCTACACCATAAACGGGGGCACTTGTAATTGACAGGCGTAGTACTCTTACAATCTGCGGATTTCTCTCCAGTCTTCATTTAAACGGAACAATCCATCTAACACAAACTGAATTCATACTGAATCAAATACCTGTATACTCCAGCAGATATAAACTGGCTGCATAAGCCGGCATGCCAAGGTAATCCAGATTCAGTTCAGGGTAGCTCCTGCTGCTCGTATCACATTCAAAGCCTGCTATGTATTCTATTGAATAATCAATCATATA